>NZ_JBFSUV010000041.1:0-50856 GCF_041467515.1 Vibrio sp. 10N.247.311.12 | reverse complement strand
TTGCCATTTCAACTCTCCTTTGGGTTGGAGAGATGATCTTATTCTTCGTGCTGAAGGATTAGAATGCGGTGTTCATGGCACGCTTACTCTAATTTTATCCTGCGACCTGTTATCACCAAGGAAGAGCAACAACAGGTGTGATGACCAGTCGAAGTTGATGCTCTATCCCAAACGCGTCAGGGCTTTCAATGTAGTTCCAGTATTGAAGACCAAACTTGATGGGTTTGCCACCAATGAGAGTCGTCTTAGCGAACCCAATACCAATAGGGAATGACAATTTATTTCCACTGCTCGCTTCGTGATTATAGCTCCAAGTTGGTTGCGCTTGAATTTGCCATCCATCGTCTAGATTCGCGGTATAGAAGTACTGTCCACCAGTAATACTCGCGTCGGCGTCATTGCTTCCGCCAGCGTTCCATTGATGGGTAATTAACGCCCCGATAACCCCCCAGCTTTGTACGTAGGCTAAGGCAAACTCTGGACCGAGTAAGAATTGATCGTTACCCAGTTCATCGCTTGTTGCGGTGGGCAGTGTACCCACTATCCCCCCCACGACAATCATGCCGCTCTCAAAGGTATGACCAACGGCCACATCAAAGCCGATATCACCGAGACCTGCATCTGAATTTTCAAATCTATCGCCCTTGTAATAGGGTTGGTCAAATATTAAAGGTATATTTGGTCTGATAAATAAGTTGGTTCGCTCTGCAATTGGCACAGGGAGAACAGGTTGAAAGCTCAAGCGATACCCGTTCTGACTGTTCGCTGAATTTAAGTCGCCTTGATAGTTCGTCCAATCCAAGTTAAAGGACATCGAGCCAAGCGTTGTGTTTGGGTTGGCTAGCTCTTTAGCTACCTCCTCTACATCTTGCCCCTCGTCGGCTAACACTACGATGGGAAGAGTGACAGCAAAGAAGAATATCGCGCTTAAACTTCGTAATTTAAGGTTTGGCATTTTTTCCCTGACGAAAACGTTGGTACATAAACGTTTAGCTATGAAGGATTATTTTGTCAAAGTTGCCTTTATAGAGAAGGGCAGCTCTGGAGCGGCAAAGTCAATAGCTGTGGGTGAGATGAGCGTAAAAGTGATTGTTTTTGAGTCACTTTCTCTTGTCACGTTAGATTTGTCTTATCAATGAGCAAAGATGAGGATCAGGTAGATAGCGTGAAATTATTGGTCTAAGATTTTTGACACGTAACACTTATAGTTCATCTCACACACACGGGATAAAATTATGAAACCACTAGAATCATTCATTAAAAAGGCTACGATCGTCGGCTTTGGCCTTATGTCACCACTTGTTATCGCCGCTAATTATGATGTTGTAATTTTGAACGGCAGAGTTATCGACCCTGAAACAAATTTCGATTCTGTTGCTAATGTCGGGATCAAAGATAATAAGATCACAGCAATAACGACCGATAGTATTTCTGGGGATAAAACTATTGACGCTACAGGTAAAGTTGTTGCCCCTGGATTCATCGACGTCCACGCTCATGGTCAAAACATTGGTGACTACAGAATGCAGGCGATGCAAGGCGTTACCACTATGCTGGAACTCGAATCTGGTGTTCTACCTATCAGTGACTGGTATGCAGGACAAGCTGAAAAAGGCTTACCATTAAACTATGGTGCAGCAGCTGGTTGGACTTACGCTCGTATTGCTACATTTAGTGAGACGGAACCCGAAGCGACCGTTGGCTATTTCCAAAAAGCTCAATCACGTAATGATTGGAAGATGGATATAGCAACACCTGAGCAAGAAAGTAAAATCATCAAGCTGATTGAGCAAGGCCTTGATGAAGGTGGCCTAGGTATCGGGATTAACGCTGGCTATGCACCGGGCCATGGTCAAAAAGAATATTATGCATTGGCTGAATTAGCCGCAGAAAGAGACGTAGCAACCTATACTCACGTTCGCTATGCCAGCAATGCCGAGCCACAAAGCTCGTTTGAAGCCGTTAAAGAATTAGTGGGCAATGCCGCTATCACTGGCGCTCATATGCACTTTTGTCATATTAACAGTACTTCATTAAAAGATATCGAAACCATCTTACCTATGGTCAATAAGGCTCAAGAACAAGGAATCAATGTTACTGTGGGCGCTTACCCTTGGGGCGCAGCAAGTACTGTCGTTGGCGCAGCCATGTTTTCTGGTGAAGGCTGGCGGGAACGTATGGGTTCAACCGCTGAAAACTTTCAGCTAGGTAAAGAACGTATGACAGAAGAACAGTTGAAAGACTACCAAGAAAATAAACCTGGTACCTTTATTGTCTGGCACTTCCTAGACGAGCAAAACCCTAAAGATCTTGCTCTATTAGACGCTTCGATTCTAAATCCTAATGTGTTGATTGAATCTGACGAAATGTTCTGGATGCATATGGACGAAGACGGCCACATTGAAAATTATGCAGGTGACGAGTGGCCATTACCAAAAGATCTATTCTCTCATCCTAGATCAAATGGCACCTTTGCTAAAGTACTCAGAGTCTATGTTCGTGAGCGCGGCTTGTTAACGATGACGGAAGCACTACGTAAAATGACACTGATGCCAGCTCAATTAATAGAAGATTTTGTCCCTCAAATGAAAAATAAAGGACGAATCCAAACTAATATGGACGCAGATATCGTGGTATTCGACCCAGAAACTATCGCTGATGTGGGCACCTACCAAGATCCTAACCACCCAGCCGTAGGCGTACATTGGTTATTGGTTAACGGCAAAATCGTTGTCAACAACACACAACTAGATACAGACGTTAAAGCAGGCGAAGCCATTCGACGTTAATTCACCTAATCAATGATAAATCAGACTATAGAAAGCGATACTCAGGTATCGCTTTTTTATCTCACCTCTTCGATAATTTCTTAAAGTGTCACATATAATACTTTTAAATGAATTTTCTAATTGAGGTAACATTTAGATAGATTTGCCAAAAATATTCGACATAAATCACGTTTTTATCATGTCATTGGGCGTAGTTTATTTATAAAAAAGGTGCATAAAAAGGTGCGTACAAAGGGCTTAACACTCCGTTTGATATAAATCCGTACCTATCTTTACTTCCAAACTTCCAACATATTTATATTTTATAGAAGCTAACACTGTTAAGGAAAATTTCAAATATGGACAACAAATCTGAAATCGAACCAAGTAATGATAAAGCGACAAAGTCAGGTGCACCAAAATTACCAGAATTTGAAATAAAAGATTATTCAAAAATCCCTCAACGAACACACAAATATCCTGCATCTGAACGTGCAAAAAAAATTGTTCGAGATTCTATGGCTATTGACAGCCTTTTTTCCGGTCTTTGGCCCTCTCAATGGTCTTCACCTGAAGCACCAGAATTCCATGATGAAATGGACAAGTGCAAAGCCGCTGGATTCAAGGTACTAGCAGCATGTCCTTCCGCAGACTCGTTAGATGCCTCGGTTGAAGGCATTATGAAAGGCGCTCAGTTCTACCTAAGCAAAATGAAAGAACGCCCAGACGACTATATGATGATCCGCACTACCAAAGATATTGATGAAGCGGTAAAACAAAACAAATTGGGTATTTACTTCACTCACCAAGGTACTCAAATATTTGGTGGTGATGTTGATCGCGTAGGACTATGGCGTGAGATGGGCTATGGTTACTGTTTATTGGCATATAATCAACGTAATGATGTGGGTGATGGCTGCTTCGAAATTGAGAACCGTGGTCTAACTGAATATGGAAAAAAACTTGTCGACGCTTATAACCGATACGGTATGCCTGTTGATGTAAGCCATACTGGCGAACGAACCTCCTTAGATGCGATTGAACGCAGTAGCCAACCTGTCATTTCTTCGCATTCAGGTGCGAAAGCCATTGCCGATTATCAGAGAAGCCTTTCTGACGCTGTGATTAAAGGTGTTGCGGCAACCGGTGGGGTTTGCTCAATAAATATGGTGGCTGCCTTTATGGATACATCTAACCCAGATATATTGACGACTGAACAATTATTTCGACATATTGATTATATGGTCAACTTAGTCGGTATAGACCACGTTGGCTTCGGTTCAGACTATATCCCGAACATCAATTTTACAGCGTCTATTATTCAAACACCAATGGGGCAGAACGTATTCCCTGATGGTGGCTATAGTGCCGCTGTAGGAGCAAAAGGGTTTCCTACCCCAGCACCATATCAAATTGTTGCAGCTCTAATTGATACCATGCTTGAAAATGGATACTCAGAAGAAGACTGCAGCAAGTTCTTAGGTGGCAACATGTACCGAGTATTTGATCAAGTCTGGGTATAAGAAGTTTATTAAATTTACTCAATAATTAGCACTTCTAACATCTCGTTTAGAAGTGCTTTTTTAATCGCTTCGAATGAGACTGCAGTTTATGACTGCTCCTAACTTGTTATTGTCCGTGCGACCTGAAGTCGTATGGAAGCGTTGTTCACCGCTTTAAGAGTGAACTGTCTGTATCACCAGATGAACCTACGAGCCTGAATAAAGCAGCGGCTCGGACAATGTAACGAAACTTGGCCGTTGGGCTGAGTGGGAACAAAATCGTGAGAGGACGTTCCTCCTGAAAACCACAATTCGGGTAAGTGCTAGGTAGTCAATATGATGAACGTATGTGAATCCATCCAAGGTGCGTTATACGATGAAGCAGCGGAAGTGGTTAATACGCTGTGGCCAAAATGGCAATGAGAGTCGGAAAGGAGTTGGACAATATCCTTTCGTGATCATTGTACTCTCCGCACTATAGTGGGCATCTAAGTTGACATTTTACGTAACATACGGAACAGGGTAAGCCTGTATCACTCCTTATGGGAAAGCCTATGTGGCCGATAGTGATGCAGGTATAGGAGGTTGGAAAAAGCGAAAGCTGCATTGTAACGATGCAGATACAGACTCATGTCTGGTTACGAAAGTGAGCCTACTTCCGACTGGTCTCCCGTTGCGAGAGAATCTGAAGAACTTTATTCAAGGAGAAATGCAAATGATGATTTCAAAAGAGATTAGTGCCTCTCCTGACAGCGCTCAATGGCAGTCAATTGACTGGAAAACTGTTGAGGCGCATGTATTAAAGCTTCAGATGCGTATCGCAAAGGCAACTCGAGAAGGTAAACACGGCAAAGTGAAAGCCTTGCAGTGGCTACTGACTCATTCTCGCTCAGCAAAACTTCTTGCTGTTAAACGAGTATCTCAAAACAGAGGCAGTAAAACGCCAGGAATAGACGGTGTTATCTGGAACACAGATACACGCCGCATGAAAGCAGTCAATCAATTGAGTAGAAAGGCATATCAAGCCAAACCACTCAAGCGTATCTATATCCCTAAAAAGAATGGCAAACTTCGACCATTGGGCATCCCGTGTATGATCGATAGAGCGCAACAAGCGCTTTACCTCACGGCACTAGAGCCTATATCGGAGACGCTAGCTGATCCAAATAGCTATGGATTTAGACCCAACCGCAGCACGGCTGACGCTGTCGATCAGTGCTTCAAATGTTTGGCTCTAAAGAAGTCCGCTAAATGGGTTCTTGAAGGCGATATAAAGGCCTGTTTCGACAAGATCGGACATCAATGGTATGGATAACATCGCTGTTGATAAACGAATGCTAGAGCAATGGTTAAAGTCTGGCTTTATGGACAAAGGGCTGTTTTATCATACCGACGAGGGTACACCACAGGGGGGGATTATATCCCCAACTTTGATGTTAATGACTCTTGCTGGGCTTGAGAAGCGCATAAAGTCTATTGCACTCAACAAGGGTGCTAGAGCCAACTTTATTGGATACGCCGATGATTTCGTCGTCACTTGTGCTTCAAAGGAAGTGCTTGAGAACGATATCAAACCGCTGATCGTTGATTTCTTAGCGGAAAGAGGCTTAAAACTATCCGAAGAGAAAACGCACGTTACACACATCGAGAATGGCTTTGACTTTCTAGGATTCAATCATAGAAAGTACAAAGGGAAATTGCTCATTAAACCGAGCAAAACCAACACACTGCTGTTCCTGAGTAACCTACGTGAACTCATTAAAAAGCACGCAACTATCCCTGTGAACGATCTTATCAAACTGATAAATCCGAAACTACGGGGTTGGGCTAACTATTACCGTCATTGCGTTGCTAAACAGGTATTCGGATATGTTAGGCACAAGCTATTTTATGCATTATGGCACTGGGCAGTAAGGCGCCACCCGACAAAATCTAAGAGTTGGGTGGCCCTTAAATACTTCATCAACCGAAAAGGCCAATGGCAATTTCACGGTTGGCAGAAGATTATGGATATGGATTGCCAGTTCAATCTCTTCCAAATAGCCAAGGTGCCGATTGAGAGGCATGTGAAAATCCGAAGTGCGGCTAACCCATTCGACCCTCAATACCAAGAATACTTGGCTAGGAGAAAATCGAAAAGACTGGCACGCAACTCTTGGAATGAGCCTACTCTCACTGCTTTATAAGTTGCTGGGTATCAAACGATACCTTTGTGGAGGCTTGAGCCTAGTGCAGTGAAAGTTGCACGCTGGGTTCTTAGGGAGGCGGCACTTGGTAACAAGTGTCGTCCACCCGACAGAAGCTTCTCAGCGCATTACCTCATCTCTTGTGATCACCAAGCGATTCTGTCTAGAGGATTAATTGGAGCGTAGTAGATTTACTACGTTGAATTTTAGTAGTTTTGTAAATATGCAGACTTTCGATGCAATGTTATGCGAACTTATGTTGCAAATAGTATTTTAACTCTTTGATAGTTGGTTCGCGTTATGAAGGCTTATGTTGCAAGCATCACCTTAAAAAAGCCGCTCTTTATGAGCGGCTTTTTGCTATCTGATGCTTTCTAAAGTGAACACAGTTCGCAATTAGTTTAGTCCACACTGCATACCAAACTATTCGTAAATGCTGTATGAAAAATACTTACTTGCGATTTTTTGATGCTGACCATTGTCGATCAAGCGCTGGATACCGTCATCAATAAGATCTTTGAGTTCATTATCTTGTTTTCGTACCGCGACACCAATACCACGCCCGAACCATTTTTCTTCTGTAAATTTAGGACCCGTAAAGTGGTAGTCCTTACCTTGCTCCGTTTCAAGAAAGCCCGTATTGAGTCCCATAGAACCACCAAACACGCTATCTAGGCGCCCGTTGAGTAAATCGGTAAAGGCTTCGTCGAATGATCCATAACGCTTGATATCTACATTTGGGTAGATCTCGGAAAGGTATTTGTCACCAATGGTAGCGCGCTGAACTCCAATTGTTAGTTCATTTAAGCTGCCGTCATCCATATTGATTTCACGCCCTTTTTCCATGACAAAACGAGTGGGAACTTTAGCGTAAGGCATCGTGAAGTTAACTTTCTTTTCACGTTCTTCGGTAATTGTCATAGCCGCTATAATTGCATCGTTTTTACGGCTTAAAAGCGAAGGGATAATCCCGTCCCAGTCAGTTTTTGAGATGATACATTTTACTTCTAATTCGACACACAAGGCGTTGGCTAAATCGACTTCAAACCCCTCTAATTCACCATCTTGCGTTGTCCAGCTGAATGGTGGGTATGCTCCTTCCACCGTAAATCGGATTTGCTTCCAATCTTTTGCGTAAGTAAATACTGAGAAAACACTGACGAATACAACAAATATCCACTTCATTTTTATTTCCTTATAGTTTTAATGGATAAGTTGGTTAATCAAATGTTAAAGAATATCAATGTTAATGCATATCATTGTGAGCAAAGGCATTAGATAACTTCTGGAACTCTTGCTTCCCAAACTAACTACACGACTTTTTCTTATCTAAATTTCTATTTATATCTTTCATAAACAGTAGCTTGCTGTACTTCTCGCAAGATCTTTAAGATACTCACCTTTGATTTATGTTGCATCTGAAACAAAAATCAATACAATGAGCGCATTATTTTGTTGCAGGTGAAACATTATGGCTAATAAAGCGTATCAATGGATGCTCTATCTAACACTTGGCACCAGTGCCTTGTTTGCTCTTTTCTTGGTGGCAAGTGACAACCTTGCGCCGTTCACAACTCAAGCTCAATTGCACATTCCAACCAGCCGTATTGCTGCAGAAGTGTCGGCGCCAGTGGTGGAGTTGGCTGTTAAGAATGGTCAGGATGTAAAAAAAGGGGAACTGCTAGTTCGCTTAGATCCAACTCGTTTTGAATTGGCGTTAACTCAGGCTGAAGCGGCTTTGGTTGAAGCAGAGCAAAGCTATGAAGCAAACAAGCAGCACTTGCATGGCGCGGAAGCGACGTTACGTCAGCGCCAACACGAAGCTCTGAATGCCGAGAGAAAATTGAAGCGTAACCAGCAATTGATTTCGAGAAAACTTGTTAGCCAAGAAACGCTAGACGATAGCCGATCGGACACGATTGTAAGACAGCAAGCCGTCGAAGCTGCGCAAGCCGATATTGAGCAGATAAAAGCTGAGCTTGAGAAAAGCAGCGACAACGGTGCTTTGGCTGTTGCTCGAACTCGCGTTGAACTGGCGCAATTGGATTTGGGCAAAACGACAATCGTCGCGCCTGTTGATGGCGTAATCAGCAATCTCAACCTTAACTCAGGAACCTATGTTGGCGCTGGCAGCCCCGTTTTGTTTTTGGTTGATCGCCAGCATGCTTGGATTAACGCAGACTTCAACGAAAAGGGCAGTGCAAATCTGACTGCGGGAACAACCGTTCGTTTGGTGTTTGATGCAATGCCTGGTGAGGTGTTTGAGGGAAATATTCAAGGTCGTGAACTGGCTATCTATGATGCGAGCAGCGACAACAGCGGCCTCGCGAAAGTCGTGAATGATGATCGCTGGATTCGAGACCAACAAAAAGTGCGTACACAAGTAACGTTGCCGTCACTTGATCACTCATTGTTCTCAGGCTCTAAAGTGAGCGTGATGGTGGTGCCTGAAGCGACGTTTTGGGATGTGATCGGAAGTGCATGGATGGAAGTGCTAGCTCGCATTCGTTACCTAGTTTAACTGTGCTCTTCAATCATCGACTAACTGACTACCCACTGACGAAATAACGATTTACGACCTAAGAGGCAGATTATGAATAACGAAGTTCGAGGCCCGATTAACTGGTCTGAAGTAGCTTGGATCAGCGCTATCGTGTCTTTGGGTATGTTGGCTCAACTTTGGCTACAGCTAGGTGTTGCGGCGTACCTCGCTCTTTATCCGGTAATGGCGGCGACCAAGATTAACGACTACTCAGTGAGAGGTATGCTCAAAGCGTTTCTCCCTATCTTGGGTGTCGCTTGTGTGGCTCTGCTTGTCGATCAGTTATTTGCCTCACACCCGGCAGTGGTTTGGGGGATCAGTTTATGGGTATTTGATTTAGCAAGAAGGTGGGCCGACACGCCTGCCAAACTTGGGAAAATCTACATCCCATTGCTCAATTGGTTTTTGGTGATTGTGTTTGCACAACATGGCCCAATGCCGATGACGGACTGGGTTCGCGATATAGCTGTGAGCATGGTGACGACCATGGTTGTGGTGAGATTTGTGATGCTGTTCTTAAAGCCGCCCAAAGCGATGTCGCCGCTGCCAATGCAAAGTGTTCCTGTGACGTACCAGCAGCGAGTGATATATGTGGTCATGCTTGGAGTTGGTTTAGCATTTTTGATGATGGTCGATTTGATTGCCGCGACGTTCTGTATGATGCCTGTGATTATTGCGGCTGCGCAAAGTGAACGCATGAACTATCAAATGGTGGTGAAAAACTGTTTACAAGCCCACGTTGGTGGTTGTGCATTGGCGTTGGTCTTCGTAACCTTGTTAGCGGGGCAACACTCCTATAATTGGGTGTATATCATTGGACTAACAAGCTTGGTGACCATGATAGCAATTTGGATCAGCGGCAGTCGTGGTGGCGTGCGAGGTATGCATACTGAAGCGATGTTAGGAACTATGCTACCATTGCAACTCTATGTTTCAGCAACCGATCTTGGTTTGCAAGATACCTACTTTCGTGCAGAGTTAATGTCCATCGTGTTGGTATTATTAGTGGTCTGCCAAGGAATTATATATGGAAAATCAACCAGCATTATCCATCACCGGAATTGATGCACTCGACAGCAATCCTATGTTCTTAATGGGCTTTGCTTACAAACAGTTTCGAGCTCAAGTCACCGCTGAGATGGGCACCACTTCGGGCATTTCTCTAGAGATGTTTGGTGCGCTTCGAGTGTTAGATAAGCATGGCAAAATCACTCAGCAAGAGTTAACCAATTACTTGCTTCGAAATCGCTCTGTGACCAAGCGTTTGGTTGATAACGCGATTAAGCTGAACCTTATTGAGGCCAGCAAGAGTGAAACGAACAAGAAGGTAAAACTTCTTTCTTTAACGGAAGAGGGCAAGAAGCTTGCCGAATATTGTGAGCCTATGGTCGATAGTATCAGCGAGCAGTTTCAGAGTGCGTTGAGTGAAGACGAATCCAAGCAGTTACAGACCTTGTTGGCTAAGCTTGTAAAAACAGACCAATTCGTCGACTGATTATGCGATCGAAGGTGTGGGTCTAATAACAATCGAATAAAGAGTAAGTGACATGACATACAAAATATTAGCGATGCTAATGATTAAGCTGTTGTTTACGTTTCGTGGCAGTAAACCTACGTCTAAAATCCCCGCCTCTGACTTTGATGCCGAACGCTTCGCTGGTACATGGTATTCCGCTTGTTTTATCCCGCATCCATTGCAATCAAAGCTCGGTTCTTTGTCGTTTAGCTTTTTATTTGAATCTGACGGTAATCTTAAGCTGACAACTCGAGGCTACAACGCGAAAAAGAATGAGTGGAAGACCAAAGAACAAGCCGCAACATTTAAGGGCTCTCAAACCGAAGCGTGGTTTTCAGTCGAAGCGAATAGCCCTTATGAGAAGCAGAGAAAGGTAATTTTCTTGAATGAAGATTACACTCAGGCTTTGTTGGTGGGTCCTACCAAAAATACCTTACAGATCTTGTATCGCACTGCAGAGTTCACCAAACAAGACTTAGACTCGCTGATTGAACGGGCGCAGAGCATGGGTTTTAAAACCAGTAAGCTAGTTCGTGTGTCACAACATATCAATGATGTGCCTGAACAATAAAGTAAGTTCGGCTAGTCCTGACTAGGTAGCTCGGCTAATAAGCAAACAACATTGCTAACCCGTTCTAATTCGCTGGCAACACAACCGCAGACGCTTCTTCGTCTGAATCTTCTTTGTCTTCTACTTGGTCAGTTACCCAATCAATTGTCTTTGTTAGATAAAGCTTGTTGGTTTCGGTATCGCACCAACTCTTGGATAATCCTCTTCGATTGAATTCACTGCCAATTGCTGCGAGTGTCTGGTTACTTGAGCGCCCGTAATACAAGGTGTCGCACAGTTGCAGGTTCGACATCGATTGTGGGTATGTATTAACCGACGAGGAGTTCATGCTCAGTGCTTTGGATTGATTGTGCGTACAGCCTGTAAGGCTCAGGAAAAAGAAAAGGATTAGCGTATTTTTCATGGTGTATCAGGTCTATTGCCGATGATTTGAAGACAGTATTGGCATGTATAATTAAATTATTGTCAATTATTCGCCAACTAGTTATAGACCAAGACTTTCCTCCCAGTTAGAGAGCGTTATGAAGCCAACGACAAAAACAGTATTAACAAACAAAAGCGCAATTTTGTACAAAAGCTGAAAGAGACTATAGAGTAGACTGATAAGTCGCTCGATAATCAACAGGCTTGGGAATTGTTATGGAGAACAAGAAACGTTCTAAAGAAAAGGCCGAATATAAGATAACGGAAGAGCTCGGCGGCCTTGAAATTCTTAATGCTGAATATGAAAAGCAGAACTTCTCACGCCATAGCCACGAGGGCTACACGCTGGGAGTCATCGAGCAGGGCGCTCAGCGTTTCTATCGAACGGGCGGACATCATATTGCGCCACAAGATGCGATTATTTTGGTCAATGCCGACGAAGTTCATAGCGGTCACTCTGCCACTGAAGGCGGTTGGGCGTATCGAGCCATGTATCCACTCCCAGAGCAACTTGCTAAGATCACTCAAGAGCTTAACCTACCCAATTACGGCGCGCCTTATTTCCCAAGAGCCGTTGTTGAAGACCCAGAGCTCGCCAATCAATTGAGGTTGGTCTTCAACACGATTGATGAATCCGACAATCGCCTGTTAAGAGAGACCTTGATGTATGGGATGTTGGTTAAGCTGATTAGCCGACATGGAAAATCGCCGCTTAACCCTCAACTCGATGGGAAAACTCAGCGGCAACTTGTCTTAGTGAAAGAGTTCTTAGATGACTTTCCACAAGCCGATGTGTCTCTAGAAGAACTCTCTAAACTGGCGGCTTTAAGCCCGTTTCATTTGGTACGCTCTTTTCAGAAAGAGTTTGGCCTTCCGCCGCATGCGTATCAGATCCAATCTCGATTAAGGCTTTCCCGTAAGTTATTGAAACAAGGGCATACCATTTCAGATACCGCGCAAGAGTGCGGTTTTCACGACCAAAGCCATTTTCATCGACACTTCAAAAAGGCCAATGGCTACACGCCGGGGCAATACATCAAAATGCTCTAAATCGGACACCTTAATTCGTTTGTGAAATCGAGCAAGTTTGTACAATCGAACCGACTCCACTCTTCTTACATTGAATAGCTAATGTGGGAGAGAAAAGAATTATATGGATAATGAAACAATGGATAGACGAACACAGTTATGGAAGGGCGTTTTAGCGGGAATGCCCTTGAGCATTGCGGTTATCCCTTGGGGAATTCTAGCGGGCTCATATGCGATAGATGCTGGGTTGAATCAGCTTCAAGCTCAAGCGATGTCGGCTATTTTATTTGCTGGCTCAGCGCAACTTGTCGCAGCGGGTATGTTCAAAGCGGGTATTGGTTTAGGGACCATGTTGTTGACCACACTGTTCATCACTTCAAGGCACTTTCTGTATAGCGTATCGATGCGAGACAAAATCAGTCATCTTCCTGCGCGTTGGCGTCTATTACTCGGATTTTGGCTCACCGACGAGCTGTTTGCGATTTGTAGTGGGCAGTCTCAGCAAGAGTTTAATCGTTGGTATGCCGCGGGTGTAGGTGGAGGTTTTTACCTTGTTTGGAATATCGCGAGCTTTGTTGGCATTGTCGCGGGAAGCCAAATCCCGTCACTCAATGAAATCGGTCTCGACTTCGCGGTGGCAGCGACCTTTATTGCGTTAGTTTTTCCATTCATCCGAACTCTACCCGTCGTGGTGTGTGTGGTTGTTTCATTGGTCACTTCGGTCGCGATGTCGGTCAACAATGTTGAAGGCGGGCTGATGATTGCAGCGATTGCTGGCATGTTAGCGGGCTTTTTCAGCGAGTCATTTCAAGAACGAAACAATAGCAATAAGCCAATCGCGGAGGGTAAATAGAGATGATTTGGTTAACGATATTACTCATGACTGCGATTGTTTTCTTTAGCCGGTATTTGTTTCTTGAGCCTGCAATCCCGCTTCGACTCAATCAAACCGCAAGGCGCCTATTGCGCTATTCAAGCCCAGCGGTGCTGACTGCGATTTGGGGGCCAATTGTATTTGCACCAGAACAAACATTTTGGCCAAGCCTTGAAAACCCATACTTGATAGGCGCGGTGGTCACAGGTCTGTTGATTTGGAAAACAGGCAATGTGCTGCTAACGATCGGCGTCAGCATGGCGGTGTTTTTGTTCTATAACCTTGTCGTGGTTGATTACCTTTTCTCGTGAGCTTCAACTTCAATGTCAACTTAGGCTTTGTGTTTCTCCTATTATTTAAGGGCTGTATAAATATGATTACTTGTTATGTTCGATATGTGATTGATCCTAAAAAGGTAAATGAGTTTGAGGCATACGCAAAAATGTGGATTCCTCTGGTCGCTAAATTCGGGGGCCAACACAATGGTTATTTCTTACCGTCGGAAGGGGCGAACAATATTGCCTTGGCGCTGTTTACCTTTGAAAGTTTGGCTGCCTATGAAGAGTATCGGATTAAATCGTTGAACGATGCTGAGTGTATTAAAGCGTTTGAATTTGCAGACGAAGTTGATTGCATCGTGAGTTATGAACGCAGCTTTTTTAGACCTGTTTTAGAGTGATAGACCTTGCAACGTATAGCGTGGTGGCATCTAATGTACTGATTCACTGTTTGTGTGTTTAGGTTTTGGTAAGGAGTTAGTTTGGCTAAGAAATATTATGTGGTTTGGAAAGGTCGTACACCGGGTATTTTTACCACTTGGAATGACTGTAAGTCTCAAGTCGATGGCTTTGCTGGTGCGAGATATAAATCGTTCCCAACACTAGGCGAGGCTGAGTCTGCTTTCGGTGGTAAAACGTCGTCTGCGTCAGGTTCTACAGCGACAAAGCCAAACTCTGCGGGTAAGGCGACGAAAGCTAAGGTGCCGCCTCTTTCGGAGCAGCAAATCACAGATATGCCTTTTGATATAAAGATCTTTACCGATGGTGCGTGTGAACCAAACCCTGGTGAAGCAGGGACGGGGTTAGCGGTATACCAAAACAACCAATTAACCGAATTGTGGTATGGCTTGTATCAACCTGTTGGTACCAATAATACCGCTGAGTTGCATGGCCTTAAACAGGCGTTTTTGCTCGCAAAAGAGAAGCTAAACGCGGGTCTGTCTGTAGCGATCTATTGTGACTCTAAGTACTCGATAGATTGTATTACTAAGTGGGCAACGGGTTGGGAGAAAAAGGGCTGGACTAAGTCGGGCGGCGAGATCAAAAACCTCGATATTATTAAGCCGGCGTATGCGCTCTACCAAGAGCTGGCTTCAAAAATTACCATCTACCATGTGAACGGACACGTTGGTATTGAAGGTAACGAATTGGCCGATAGAATGTCGATTGTGGCTATTTCATCGAAAGAGCAACAACTCGCTCAATATCGTGACATCGACGATATTGAGTCTATTTTGGCACTGCGAGCAGGCTAGTTAGGCTTCTTAATGAAAAGCTACTGAAAGCATAAGTCGCGATCATTGGGCAGTGCTAAGTTGAGCGTTACATTTCAAATTGATGTAGCGCTCTTTTGTTTTTGTGGTGCTCCGTTTTCTTATGGTGCATAGTCGTTCTTGTGAGACGCAGCAGCCCTTGCGATGCTTACTGCCTGAGTTCATCCTTATTGAGCAGGGTTCTCTATCCAACGAGATAATTGCTGAGCTTGTTTGATCGAATTAAAACTGTCTTTCACTCTCTCACGTGCCTTTAAACTCATCGATGTTTTATCGTTACTGCTCAGCTGCGCGAAACGCTCAATCGCTTCTCTTAATTCTTCCACGTTTTTTTCGCTAACCACAAAACCTGTCTCTGGTGAGACGATCTCTTTGCATCCCATGATGTTGGTGGTAATGACTGGCGTTCCCACAGCCATCGCTTCTTTTAAAACCAGAGGCCCTGTATCCACACATCCGGTTTCGGAAAAACAGAAGGGCGCGATTAGGCTGTCATAATTCGATAGTTTCTCTTTCACCCATTCATGAGGCTTAGCGCCAAGAAAGGTCACGTTTCGAGTGAGCCCATTTTCTTTGACCTGCAATTTTAATTGTTGCTCTAAATCGCCAGTACCGACGATATCGAGATGAATGTCGAGAGGTTCGGCAATCGGCGCCAATGCATCAATAAGATGGTGGATACCTTTTTGCTCCACTAATCGGCCAAGGAAAACAAAGCGAAGTTGCTTCGTTTCGATTTTTGGGTTGAGTTGGAATTGTTTGGTATTAACTCCGCAATGCAAGAGTTTAATGTTTCCTTTCGCCATGGTATTGAAGTCAGCAAGCATGTCTTTACACACTGCAACCACAAAATCACTCGATGAGATTTTATGTTCAATGTCATAAGCGAACTCGTAAACATCATGACCATGAGCAACGAACGAACAGGTGATATTCAGCAGCTTTGCCGCGACGATGGCGTGAGCTGTGGTGTGCTGACAGAAATGCGCATGTACGTGTTCGACGTCGTTTTCCGCGAGTTGCAGCGCTAATTTAAACCCATAAGCGAACAGTGACTTTTTCGGCATGCTGGTTTGCTTAGAAATAAATGAGACAGCCTTGATGAAACCTATCCAGTTAATGCTAGCGACTTTACCCATCCGAACATTTTTACCTATTTCGACAATGTCGTAGTCGAACTGTTTTTCACTGTTTTCAATTTTGAACGTCATTACACAAACATCGTGCCCACACGCTTTCACAGAGTCGACTTCTGTTTGAATGAAGGTCTCACTGAGTACTGGGTAGGTTGGCGCCACAAATGCTACTTTCTTCATTCCTTACTCCTCAAATCCATATGACTAAAGCTATCAAGCCAAGGTAATAACCAATAAAGCAAGATACGAACCAAGATCGAATCGTAGCTTTGGAGGGCTTTCTGATTGCTTTTCGAAGGTTACCCCTTAAGAGGTAGCTCGTTTTCTCAAATTGATAATCAAATTGGAGTTGCAGTTTTTTTGAACATCTGTGTTTGGTCGTCATTTTGAGAATGGACGCGTAGGTGGCTGATCTAGATGTGATTTCATAGCAAGACACTCTCGGCATAGAACATGCAACGTCAGCCATATAACGTATAAATCTGAGGGCGTCATTATGGCTAAAGTAAGTGTTGTTATTCCTACCTACAATTGTTTGGATTACCTGCCGAAAGCGATTGGCAGTGTACTAAAGCAGACTCATCAAGATGTTGAGCTGATTGTCATTGACGATAACAGTAACGATGGAACGTCGACGTATCTTGCTTCTATAGACGATGAACGCATTATTACGTTGTCCACATTGGGTGTTGGTGCGCCTCAAGCGAGAAACCTAGGGATTGAAAAGGCGACCGGTGAATACATCGCTTTTTTAGACGCAGACGATTTCTGGTTTCCTGAAAAAATTGAGCGCCAACTCGAATTTCATCAACGTTACCCTGATCTCGCGATGAGCTTTACTAACTACGAGCATCTTACTGAAGATTACCAAGTAATAGTCGACTGCTTTAGTTACTGGTCGCAGTTTCAAGATCAAGATGAGCTGTTCATCAATATCGAGAACCCGTTGGAGTTCATCATAGAAAATAACGTGATTGGAACATCAACGGTCATGGTGAAAGCGGATGTGTTTTCTCAAACAGACAGTTTCAATGCTGACATCAAGTATGGGGAAGATTGGGAACTGTGGCTTCGAATGAGTGAAAACCATCAGATCGGTGTGTTGAACTCGGTGCAGGTTGGCTACTTGATGAGAGCGAGCTCTGTTACCCAAACTGAAAGTCTTAAATTGAGAAATTTGCAGTCTATAGAGACTATTCTTCAACATTACCAAAATGACAGTCAACGATGGAATCTACCCACTTCTAGCTTCAAAATCGCAAAGGCGAGAATACTGGAAGGTTATGCTGACTATTATCGAGGTTTACAACAGAATAGACAGGCTATTGCCTACAGTTTCCGTTCTTTGGTCATGTCACCTCAAAAACGCACATTGCGACACCTAATTGGAGACTGTAAAAGTTTCCTAAAGCCAGCTTGGTAAGGAAAAGGTGACGACTATGGGTTCTTTAAAGCAGTCGGCTTACTACGCCATCGGTATATTAATGATGAAAGGGATTTCATTGGTGATGATCCCGTACATTACGCACAATATGACGTTGGCAGAGTATGGTTCCTTAGAAGCCATTGTCTTGCTGGCAGACATTGGGACGATATTGTTCAGCTTCGGTATTGTCGATGCCATGTATCGTTATGTGGGTGTCGCCGAAGGTGATGAAAAGCAAAAGCTCGTCTCGAACTGCTTCACATTGAGCGTGCTGGTGTGCGTGCTTGGGGGCGCCTTGATTGCCCTCAGTATGCCGTTGTTAATCTTAATGTTGCCAGTTGAATTCCAGCCTTACCAGATACTGCTTCTGCTTATTCCTACCATGCTCGATGGGGCGATTTCTATCCCGCTAACGCTGATGCGTATGAACGCGATGGCGAAACGTTTTTGCATGCTCAATGTGTTGAAAGCCGGTGTTCAAGCCATCATGACTTTTGTTTTGCTTGAGGCTGGATACGGTATAGATGGCGTGTTGATTTCAGCTGCGGTATCCAGTGTGTTGCTAATGGTTTGTTTAGTGCGTTATCAATGGCAAGAGATGGGATCTTTTGGTTGCTTCAAATACTCGGCGAAGATCTTAAAATTCGGACTGCCCGTTCTGGTTGGCGGTGCATCAATGTATATGATCATGGGGCTCGACCGCTGGGTAATGGCAAGCTTCGTCGGTGTCGAAGAACTCGCGATTTATGCGGTTAGCGGAAAGTTCGCGTTGATTCTTGGTCTGTTGTTGCAGCCTTACGCGCTTTGGTGGTTTCCAAACCGTGTGGCGATGCTTCAACAGCCGGGTGGCAGTAAGATGTGTGCCGATAGGGCGTTAGTCGGAGTGAACCTCGCCATTGTTTTAGGTTCGTTGATGATTCTAACGGTACCCGGATTTATTTCTCTCATTTTACCGAGCAGTTATCATTACGCGGGGGCCATTGTTGTTGCGCTGCTTGCGATTAGCGTTATCAAAAATGCAGGTGATTATCTTAACCTTGGTTGTTTCAGTGGCGATTCGAGTCAATCTCAAATGTGGATTCAAGGTGGATGTGCGGTCTTGGCGGCCATTGGTTATTTCACAGTGACGCCTATTTATGGCGTGTGGGGTGTTGTCGCGGTTCTTTGTGCAACTTATGTTGTGCGGCTCATGCTTCTGTATGTTGTAAGCCAAGCGATGGAACAATTACCTTATGAACACAGCAAGTGGGTAACCGCAGTTAGCATCGCATTAGTAGCGATAGCGAGTGATCAACTTCTGGGATTGGTGTTGGTTGATGTCCATGACTTTATTCTTGGATCGGCTGTTGGTGTAATCGCGCTGGTGGCCTTTGTTAAATACTCAGTGATCGTTGTCCCGCAAGCTCTGCTCGACAAGTTGATGCTGGGTAAGCAGTCTCACGCAAATTAAAATAAAACACTGTTCATAATGTGTGAGATTCGATAGTATTTATAAATTCAATGAATGCCATCAATGGAAAGATACATGAACAAGTGGATTGTGCTCTCAGCTCTATTCTCAACCTTATCGTACGCTTCGTCTGAATTGTCTAACCACGACGTACTCACTCAGCACTTTGACGTTCCTGAAGCTATCTCCTTAGAAAATTAAAACAGGGTATGTAATAGCCTTGTTTGTAGTTCGGTGTCTGCGCCAAAATCTGTTCCTGCTGTTGGCGACTTCCCAGAGCGAGAATCAAACCCAACGATAGATACAATTGCGAGCGCTATCTATTTCGTCGGTGAGATTGGTGTCGCCGAAAATCTAGCGACACCCGAGTACGAACAGTTTTTTGAGAACTGATTGAAAATTTACTGTATAGATTTGGTGCTTATTTTTTATGCAGTTACAAAAGATATGAAATGCTGTTATAAACGATAAGACCTTGTTTAAGGATTTTATAATCACGGCATTTGGCAATTAGGAAGCACCAATGGAAATCTGGAAGTTACTGCTGTTTATCCCCGCTTGTTTTGCGCTCAACATGACTCCGGGCCCAAACAATTTGTTATCAATGAACAACGCCCGTTGTTACGGATTTCAGGCCGCCTTTGTCGCAGGCCTAGGAAGAATCCTCGCTTTTTCTGGCATGATTGCTTTGGCTGCATCTGGCTTAGCGGTTGTGCTTTATACTTCTGAAACGCTGTTTTTCCTGATCAAACTATTTGGCGCGATGTATCTGTTGTGGATCGCGTTCAACCTATGGCGCTCACACGCCAGTCCGGTCGTGGATATCGAACGAAATAAGAATTGGTTTGGTCTGTTTAAACAAGAATTTGCACTCGCTGCTAGCAATCCAAAAGCGATACTCATTTTCACTGCATTCCTTCCTCAATTTGTCGATGTTTCAGCGAACGTAAATACTCAATTCTTTGTTTTAGGTAGCACCTTTCTAGTGTTAGAAATGCTCGCGATATCGATCTACGCGGCATTTGGCTTATACCTCAGAAACTGGTTCTCTAAGCCACAAATGGCAAAACGTTTCAACAAAGCGTGCTCGGTTTTTCTTGCGTTATCTGGCGCAAATTTGTTGGTTATTCGACAGTAAAACATAAGTAACCTAATCTACTCCTCAGGCGTTAGTTAAGTGGCATCTTCGTTAAGGTAGTTCGTAAGCCTTTAGGCTGTTGATATATTGTTAATAGCACCTTTGAGTTTGCATGTTTAAACTTGAGGTTCGGTTTAAATGAGGTCTATCTATGAATGTTGTTTGTGCGGAAAAACAAGAACTGGCTGATATCTACCAGCTTGAACATGCTTTGTTTGGCGCTCACGCCTATCCGCTGTTTTTCTTTCGTCAGGCCTTTGATTGCTGGGGAAAAGGTTTATTGGTTGCTAAGCAAGACTCAAAGATTGCTGGCTATGCCTTAACGACAACCACAGACAAGCAGAATGAGTTTTGGGTCCTATCATTGGCTGTAGACCAGAATTATCGTGGCATGGGAGTTGGCCGGAAACTGATGCAACAGGCGGTTGAGCAGTTGCCTCGAGATGCTAGGCTTTTGCTCACTGTAGACCCAAATAACACATCGGCTCGTGCGCTTTATGCATCGATGGGGTTCGTTACCATCAAGCAAGAAGACAACTACTTTGGTGATGATGAGCCGAGGTTAGTGATGAAGCTCATCATCTAGATTGTTGCTAACGGTTTTTAACAAAGGCGCTTAACTAAATCAAAGGCTCACACTTCAAAGACAATCTCGTAGCTCTAGGTTAGCATCACGATACCGTGCATTAACACGACACTAGAGGTCAGCCGAGTCCTCATATCAAAGTAGCCATCAGGACCTTGGCTCTGGTTCTCTTCTCTCATCGTCCTTTCAGCTCGCCAAACCGCAATATAACCAAAGATGAGAATCAGAGTTGTCACTAGCTCTTTTTGTTCGCCAAGCAATACTGCCAGCCAAGCGATGAGCACAATCGCGTTGCTTATTAGCAGTGCTTTGTTACTTGATTGGCTTTCAAAGTTTTCGATGCCATTTGCCCACAAGATCCCTGAAAGAAAACTCAAAATTGCCACGCTGTAGGTGATGAACAGCGTTTCACCGCTTATCCCCATAAATTGGCTGTCGGTGAGCGAAAGGAGAAGACCGAATAAAAACGGAATTAACCCCATGTACCCCAGTTTGGCCATGGTGTTACGGGTTTGAGTTGTTGCCATGTAATCCGCCTTCATAACTGCTGCTCAATCGCGTTTTTGAGCGTGGCACTCACTGGAGATGTGGAGCTAGGGAAGGTGGCGACGACTTTACCTTCTTTACTGATCAAGAATTTGTAAAAGTTCCATTTAGGCGTTACGCCCGCTTGCTGTTGTATCTCTGTAAACACGGGGTTGGCGTTGCTACCAGACAGTGAAGCTCGCGCCATCATTGGGAAGGTCACGCCATAGTCTAGGTAACAAACCTTTGCCGTCTTCTCTTCGCTTCCCTTGTCTTGGCGAAAATCATTACTTGGGAAACCGATAACCGTGAAGCCTTGGTCTTTGTAGGTTTGATGAAGTTGCTCGAGTTGCTCAAACTGCGGAGTGAAGCCACATTGGCTCGCTGTATTTACCACCAATAGAGTTTTGCCTTGAAACTCATCGCACAAGGCGATTTCTTCGGTTGAGTTTAACAAGCGCTGTTTGCCATTAAGTATTTCGGGACATCTCGCTGCAAAGGCGATGGAACTCGTGAGGCTTGTAATCAGTGCGGTTGAGCAAAGTAGTGAACATTTCATAGGGTTGGCTCATTTTAGTTGGCGTAATGGTTATTACTCTTGAGCACGATGAAATGATCACTTTGCGTATTATTTACTGTCTCATTAACTCGCGCTTTTAGTTGTGCTTTTGCTCTCTGAGATAAGATATGGAGCGACCAAGCGACTGATATTCACTTTTGCACCAAGGCGAGCCGCCAATAGATACATGCCACCAATTTTTCGGTGCAGGAACAGCGCATCGGCGGGCGGCGTATGCCAATACTCTTGTTCCATGCTCAAAATGGTGCCTGCTTCACGAAGCCTTTGTGCCAATCCACTGGCTTTGAAGTCGTACTCTTCGTCAACTAACATCGGCTCACAGGCCATCTTCACTAGATTTAGAATCGCTTGGCGTTGTTCGGGAAGAATTGTCTCGCTAAAGAATCCTATTTGCTCTAAAGCTCGGTTGAGCACTTGCTCATCGTTGTTAATGACAGAGGAAAAGGCCAAGCGATAACCCTCGCTGAAGCGGTCACTGTATTCACGTGTTGCTCCGAAATCTAACAAGCCAATTTGTCGGGTGTTTTCAACGTAAAGGTAGTTGGCGAAATTGGGATCGGTTTGCACCATCTTAAAGTCGAACAACTCTCTGAATAGAAGCTCAAGCAAGCTGTGCATCACAAAGTCACGGGTGTCTTGGTCGTAACTTTCTATCTGTTCTATAGAGACGCCTTCGATGAAGTCCATGGCGAGCACGGATTCTGAAGAGACTTGCGGATGAATCTTAGGTACGACGAAGTGAGAGTGCTCTTTTAATGCATTGTGATAACGAGTTGCATAGCCAGCCTCTCGAGCGTAGTCCGCTTCATCATGGAGCTGTTTTTTTGCCTCTTCTAACAAGCCTTTGTAGTCGACCGACTTTGGTATCAAGCCAACAATGTTGAGCAGTGTGCCGACGTTGTCCACATCACTGTCGATGCTTTTTCGAATGCCTGGGTATTGGACTTTGACGGCGAGTTTGTCCCCAGCATCACTATAGGCTTGGTGAACTTGTCCGATAGATGCACTGGCGATCGGTTTAAAATTGAAGGACAGGAATTCGGTTTTCCAATGGTTCCCGAGCGAGCTTTCTAACACTTGATTGAGCTGTTTTGTTGGCAGTGGATCGGCATCGGAGCGCAGGCGAGAGAGAATGTCGGCTAACTCTGGTTCTAAGATATCACCCGCATCCATTGATAGCATCTGTCCTAACTTCATAGCCGCACCGCGCAGGTGTGCGAGTTGATCGGTCAGGCGAGCAATGTTTTGTGGCGTTAACAGTAAGTCTTTTGCTTTGGGCCTGTTGCCTTGTGCAATTTGTTTGGTGCCTTCCGTTAGCACGTTACCCGCGACTCTTGTCGCCAACGAAGCGAACTTACTGAATCTAGAAATTCGATGTGTGGGAAGGTTTCTCTCTTTTGCCGACATAAAGGTTCTCTCTGGGAATCAGGGTTGATACCAATCGTAGTAAATAACTGTTCACCCTAGCTTGTTAAAAATCTCGATAAAGTCGTTAGATTTTTTGATTGTAGAATAACTACTTATCTAAACTTCTTGTCGAAAAGAGCCGCCTTGTTCTCAAGCTTTTTTCCTGCGCTATTTCTTGACACTTACCTACTGTGATTGGTATGACTACAAAGTTCTATCAATCATTACACAACCGTATGTTTTGTTGTGCTAACTTGTCGCGTGGAACAGTAAACAGAATTAAAAGGACAAAGCATGAAATTTATTTGGTTGAAAGTGGCCGTTACGGTATTGGTGTTCGCAGCCCTATTTGGCATCGTTTACTACAAAGTCGCCAGCGGCATGTCTTAACTCAACACTATTTTGTGCAGCTGTTACCGTTGCAACGTGATTTTCCGGTTAGCCAAAACGAAATCTTATATCGATTTTTGGCAAACCGTAGATAACACCAATCTGCCATTGGCTTAAAAATCGCCCAACGTAACGGGGCATACAGCCAACCCTTTCCTACTAGCTTCCACGCTTGGTAAGTCACGTCTAAACCGAGCAGCAGCTTTCCGTTTTCGTCCAGTGCATGCAAGATTGTATTGGCTGCCTCGGCATCTATTTGCGGGTAGTTTGAAAACGCTTCACTGTAGATATCGACGGTCTGGATCTGATCTTTGGAATCAGACTTAGTCAGTGCTGCCATCTCTTTTGCACAAAGTGGACAGGTTCCATCGTAAAATATCGTTAATGCAGTCATTGTTTTCCTTACTATTTTCGTCAATTCTCATTGATACGACATCACCATTTAGGTGGATCATTCTGCCCAGTTATCCGACACTGTTATTGTGACAACCAATTTACAGTATCATCTCGAGGTAACATCCGTTCCATGCATTTAAAAAATAAGAGCCTATCTCCAATGACAACAAAGTTAATGAACCGTTTGATTATAGCTGTGACAGCCCTGATGCTCAGTGGTTGTGTTAGCTACAGCATTACCGAGCAAGAAATGACGAAGTACCTTGAAGACTCAGTGATGCTAGAACAAGAGGTTGGTGTACAAAGTGTGATGTACGCACAAGTGGCTGTGGATGATCTAGAAGTGCAAATTGGTCGAGCCGATGCACAACGCGTGTCCGTGTTGGCGAATACCAATGCAAAAGTTCAAGTGTTCAATATGCCTAATATGGGGTTGGATTTAGACTTAGAGTTCAGCGCGATTCCCGAATACGACAAGGAGAGTGGCGAGGTGTATCTAAAGTCGCTGCGACTAGAGCGCTTTGAAGAAAAAGGCAAACAGCTTTCGCCTGAAATAGAGACACTACTCAAACCAGCTGTATCGATGATAGGTTTTGCTTTGTCCCAGTCTCCGGTTTACAAACTCGACAGCAACAAGGTTCAAGAGTCGTTGATTAAGTCATCGGAACCCAATCTAGTGATTAAAGACAATAAATTGGTTATCGAATTGTTTGATTAACCCTCAGTGCATTAGTTTTGACTAAGCTCTCACCCATAATGGCTGCCTACTAGGTAGCCATTTTTGTTTGAGCTCAGTCGGTCATGACTGTTTTTAGTCGGTTTACTCACCTTGTCTATCAGTCTCATTTATTGAATTCGCTGGGTATCTCACCTTTACTTTACTCTTGTGAGCAAGTCATCGCTTCAGTCATCAAATCATAAGAAAGAAAAGGTGAGCGAACTATGAAGAGTCCAGTAATTGCGGATAACAAACCCGTTAAAGTAGAGCTGACGAAGGGAGAGAAGTATTACTTCTGTACCTGTGGGAAGTCGAAAAACCAACCGTTTTGTGACGGTTCTCATGCTGGTACGGGGTTCAAACCGAAAAGCTTTGTCGCCGAAGAGAGCGGAGACGCCTACCTTTGTCGCTGTAAGTATTCCAACAACCTTCCTTTCTGCGATGGCACTCATAAACAGTTCACAGCGGAACAAGTTGGGCAAGAAGGCCCGGAGGTTCACATTCAAGCGGCTGCGCCAGATTTGTCGCCAGCTGCGAGCGCAACCAAAGAAGAACCTACCGTCGAGTTTATTCATCAACTGGCGCGTGATGGTTTATCCAAGGTTGGACATCATGGGCCAATGACCTCCATGGGCGTTCCAAGACATCTATTGCCTCACTGGGACGATATTCAAGTGATGGTCGCGCAAATGGCCACCAAGCCTTTGCTGGAGAATGTGCCCGTTGGAACTGAACTGATTATTGGCCCCAAAGCGAAGAAGCCACTCAAATTGGACATCTCTTTGTTTGTGTCTGATATGAGTTTTGGCTCGCTATCTGAAGAAGCAAAAGTCTCATTGGCGAAAGGTGCCGAACTCGCAGGGACGGGTATCTGCTCCGGTGAGGGCGGTATGTTACCCGAAGAGCAAGCGGCGAACTCTCGCTACTTTTATGAATTAGCCAGTGCTCAGTTTGGTTACGATGAAGCTAAGCTCAAAAACGTTCAAGCCTTCCACTTTAAAGGCGGGCAGGGTGCCAAAACCGGAACGGGCGGGCACTTACCGGGCGCGAAGAACATAGGCAAGATCGCGGAGGTGCGTGGCATTGAAGCGGGCACGGCAGCGATTTCTCCACCCACCTTTGTCGACCTTAACACGGTCGAGGATTTTAAAAAGTTCGCCGACCGTGTTCGAGAGGTGACAGGCGGTATCCCGATTGGCTTTAAGTTAAGTGCCAATCACATCGAAGAAGACATTCAGTTCGCGCTTGATGCCAGTGCCGATTACATCATCTTAGATGGGCGTGGTGGCGGTACAGGGGCGGCGCCAGAAATGTTCCGTGACCATATCAGTGTTCCCACTATTCCAGCACTCGCTCGCGCTAGAGCGTATCTCGATAAACAAGGGGTCAGTGACAGAGTCACATTGATCATCACGGGCGGCTTGCGCGTGCCGATGGATTTCGTAAAAGCGATGGCGCTTGGTGCTGATGGTGTCGCTATCTCAAACAGTGCCATGCAGTCGATAGGTTGTGTGGCGGCGAGAATGTGTAACACCAATAATTGCCCTGCTGGTATTGCAACTCAAAAAGCCGATTTACGTCAGCGTTTGAATGTCGAGAAAGCATCGAACCAGCTTAAGAACTTCTTTGAAGCCTCGACAGAATTAATGCAAGTGATGGCGAGGGCATGTGGGCATGATCATTTGAATCAATTTAACCCTCATGATTTGGCAACATGGAATCGCGAAATGGCCGAGCTATCCGGTGTCGCTTACTCTGGTGTCTGTCCATTAAATCACTTTAAGTAAATAATACTTCGATAAAGCACACTCAATATATTTTGGGTGTGCTGACTTTTTCCTGTGTAATGCCAACCTATGTTAAACTTTTCATAATCAACTGCTTTATAAGTGTTTTTAAACTATTTCCTATATTTTGAAAATATCGCTTTACCTCAAGTTAACTTGAGGTTTTATCATCATCCCCAATCTAAAAACACAATCTATCACCTTGTCGCCTAGTGCAGGTTTTGATGTTATCAAACAGACGTTACGAATCTTCAGTTATGAATTTTGAGCTCCGTAATTGAAGTCATGAGTGCAAAAAGGTGAGAAAAATGAACAAGGATCAACAATGAAAGTATTAGCGATTGGCGCGACCAACAGTACAACATCAATTAATCAACAACTTGCAGCGTACACCGCAGGTTTAGTCGAAGGCGCGCAAGTCGAGGTGCTCGACCTTAATGATTTCGAGATGCCAATTTACAGCGAGAAAAGAGAGCAAGATTCAGGTGTTCATCAACACGCTCAACGCTTTTTTAGCAAGATTGGCGAAGCAGATGCTGTGGTCATCTCTTTTGCAGAGTATAACGGCTCATACACCGCAGCCTTTAAGAATGTGTTTGATTGGACATCACGAATCGACATGAAAGTGTACCAAGGCAAACCTGTTGTGATGCTCTCCACATCACCAGGCCCAGGCGGCGCAAACTCTGTGTTGTCGTCTGCGGTAAATTCGGCACCTTACTTTGATGCAGATGTGAAGGGGTCGATGTCGGTGCCAAGTTTCTACGACAACTTTAATGTAGAAACGGGTGAGATCATCAATGCCGAAATGGCCGAGAGCCTGAAATCGATCATGAGTCAGATTTAGAGAGCGAGAACACCACAATAAAACAAAGCAGCCATGTTCACGATTGCTTTTCATTGCGCCCGTTGTCAAAGTTTAAGGACATTAATTGGTTAAGGTAACAATAGGTCGCTACTATAAAGTTAAAGTAAGCTTTAAATATTTATGATCTCAAGGATAGTGTCGTAATGAGAAACATCGTATACCTCACCATAGGCCAGTTGGCTGAGCGCAGTGGCGTGGCTCCTTCGGCGTTACGTTTTTACGAAACCAAGGGGTTGATTGCTTCGATTCGTACTAACGGAAATCAGCGCCGTTATCAGTCGGCGATGTTGAGACGAATTGCGTTGATCCAAGTCGCGCAGTCGATAGGCTTCACGCTGGAAGAGATCACCAAAGAATTATCGACACTGCCGATGAACCATACCGCGACTAAGCGAGATTGGGAGCGCGTTGCTAAGAAGTGGCAGGGGCAACTCGACAGTAAAATGGCGCAGATTAAATCGCTACAAGAGAACTTAACCGGCTGTATCGGTTGCGGATGCTTGAGTATGCAAAAGTGCAACTTGCTAAATCCTGATGATATCTTGCATGACCAAGGGCAGGGCGCACAACGAATTGTTGAACAGACTAACTGAGTTCCCGAAAGGCATGGAACAGCGAACTAAGTTTCAGGTGTTTGCTCAATGGGTTAAGCAACAGTTGTGACCGAATAGCGTGCCTAGACAAACACGAATTATAGGTCTAGTTTAGATGGTTCTTTCAATAAAAGAAGAGGTTAGTTATGTTCAGCCATGTTTTTCTCGGTACCGATGATATTGAACGCGCGAAGGCTTTTTATGACCCAATCATGAAAGTGCTTGGTTATAGCGAAGGCTCTGTTGATCCCAAAGGGCGCTGTGTTTACGTTAGCCAAACGGGTGTGTTGGGCTTAACGAAGCCGATTGATGGTCAGCCTGCGACTCACGGCAACGGTATGACGGTGGGTTTTCTTGCGTCTTCTCCTGAAGTTGTAGATGAGTGGCATCGAGTTGGCGTCGAAAATGGCGGTACCAGCATTGAAAATGGCCCCGGAGCGAGAGGTTCTGACGAGCGTCGCTTGTACATGGCTTATTTGCGAGATCCTGATGGAAACAAGATTTGTGCAACGCACTTTATGCCGTAGTTTACGTTATGCCATCGTTCATTTTATGCCACAGTGGCGTATACTTAGATCATATTGATGGTTCGGAGTTGGCTAAGTTGCGGCTCTGGACTTGTTAGCTTCCCGATAACTCAAAATTTTGCAAAGGACTGGCTAGATGAAACCGAACGAACTGTTTTATGAAAGTTTTGAGCGCTGCCGGATTGACCAAGAATTTCTCGAAACGTTTTTGGCTGATTTTTGCGAGCATAACCCAAGGTTTTCAGAACGTTTTGAAAATATAGGGTTAGAGCAACAAACCAAGATGCTTAAAGCCTCGATCATTCTTATCTATAACTCTGCTGGTCTACCAAGCGTGCGTAACTCAGTAAAGAAATTGGGTAAAAGGCATAAAGACCTAGGGCTGGATATTTCCGAGATTGAGCTCAACGAGTGGTTCAATTCGTTACTCAATACAGTTAAAAAATATGACCCTCACTACGATGAAAGCGTCGAACAAGCTTGGACAGAAACTCTCGAGGCCGGCTTAACTATCATGAAGAAAGAGTGCGTAGTTCCAAACACTGTGAATAACTAGGTCGTTGATGGGTAGTTTTGCTTGTTCGTTAGTTAAAACCGGCATTAACTCTTGAAAGATTGACATTGTCAGGTAAGCCTAACGATATCAGGCTTACCTCTTATTGTTTGACTAGAAATGAGCAGCCCAACCAATCAGGAACCCTTGCGATGCGGTATCGTATTCAAAGGTGCCCTTGTTTTCGTAATCAACCCAGGTCGATTTGTAGGCAACATTTAAGTCAGACCAACTGTTTATGTGGTATCGCACGCCAGTTAGCAGAGATGAAGTAAAGTTGGTGTCACTGCCAAGCCCCGCATCAATAGCTGCGTGAAATTTCCAATCCTTATTGATCTGCGTTATCCATCTCACACCTATTTGGTAGTCAACCCAATCTTCATCGAGTGATCGGTCTGTACTTAGCTTACCACCTGAACCGTAAAGCTTGGCATCAATGTCGTTATCCCACCAACGAAGCCCAAACAGATAATCAATCGAGCCAAAGTCGTATTGGTAGCGCTTAAACCCCTTCACATCTAAAACACCTTGTCGGATATCAAGATTGCCTTTCAATACCTCTAGGTTGCTACCTAAAACTGAGTTCGTTTTTCCGCTTAACTTCATGAAGCTGTAGTCAATGTAATAGCCCCACTGATTGTCATAGATACCCTCTAAACGCACCATTGCGGTCATATCAAGATGATCCATGATGAATGCAGGATCCACATCGACATCAGCAGACAAATCACCAATGGTACTGTCTCCGCGGATATTGAGTGCGAGCGCGTAAATTTCGAAGCTATGTTGCCACTTTTTTGTATCCGCTTGTTCGTTTGCTTCCTGAGCATTTACGGTTGAACTGGCAGCCAATGCTGATGCGAGTAGGTAACGCCATTTAGCCATATTGATATCCCTATATTCGATGTGAAACTGCGTCTTAGTGAATGAGTGGATCTTTGATTTACTTTGCTTATATGCAACTTGTATATCCCTGATTGTAGACTATGTTTTTTTTAAAGAGCCAAATTTTGAGAGTAAGGGTATGAAGCCACAAAGTATTTTCTTGTTAGTCGCTGTTGTGGGACTAACACCTATTGCGCTGTCTTATGGCTATGCGCCAGTTGTCTCTCTTGATTACCTTTTTGGGATCGATGCTAGCCCCATTAATGTGACTCATATCTTTCGTGCAGTGATGGGGCTTTATTTGGCTCTGGCGTTGTTTTGGGTGTTTGGCGCACTGTTCAAAAAGTATCGACTGCCAGCGCTCTATAGTTTGGTGGTATTCATGTTGGGTTTGGCTGCCGGACGAGTCATCAGTTTGGTGGTGGATGGCATGCCGCATTGGCTACTTTTCGTCTATCTGATCTTGGAACTGGGCTTTGGCTTAGTCGGTTTAAAAATGATTCATAACGAGCAATCTGAAACAGTATAAGGACATTCTATGAAAAGGATTTTCCACCTTGTTGTGATGAGTGTGTTGAGTAGCTTTTCGCTATCGGCATGGTCAGCACAAGAGCAACCGAATATTTTTGTTATCTTCACGGATGATATTGGGATCTCAAACCTGAGTGCTTATCACAATGGTGTGATGAGTAGTGAAACACCAAACATCGATAGTATTGCTGAAAAGGGCATGTTACTGACTGATTATTACGCTCAACCCTCTTGTACGGCGGGGCGTTCCGCATTCTTAACGGGTCAACTTCCTGTTCGAACAGGCATGCACTCAGTTGGGTTACCGGGTGGCCCAGTTGGTTTAAGTGCCGACACGCCAACGCTTCCTGAGGTTCTTAAAACCATGGGTTATGTCACGGGGCAGTTTGGTAAAAACCACCTTGGTGATCGAGATGAATTCTTGCCGACAATGCACGGCTTCGATGAGTATTGGGGCTGGTTGTATCACCTGAATGCGATGGAATACACCGAAGATCCAGACTGGCCAAAAGACGGTTCGTTGGATGCTTTTGCGCCTCGCAATGTGATTTACGCGAAATCCGATGGCAAAGGCGGACAAACCATTGAAGACGATGGCGCGCTAACTATCGAGCGTATGCGCACACTAGATGATGAAGTAAATAAGCACGCGATCAACTTCATCGAAAGGGCGGTTGAAGCGGATAAGCCATTTTTCACTTGGTACTGTCCATCACGCGGTCACGTTTGGACGCACCTGTCACCTGAATACGAAGCGATGCTCGGTCAAAACGGTTGGGGACTCCAAGAAGTGGTCATGAAAGATCTTGATGATCACGTCGGTGAGATGATGGCGAAGATGGAAGAACTCGGTATTGCTGACAACACCATCATCATTTTCACCGCCGATAACGGCCCAGAGATCATGACTTGGCCAGATGGCGGTATGACACCTTATCACGGTGAGAAAGGCACAACTTGGGAAGGTGGCGTAAGAGCCCCTGCATTGGTTAGCTGGCCGGGTAAAATCCCAGCGGGTACTGTAGGCAATGGCATCTTTGATGGTATGGATTGGTTACCCACTCTTGTCGCTGCGGCTGGTGGTCCAACGGATCTAAAAGAAAAACTGCTGAAAGGTCACGATGGCTTTAAAGCGCACCTTGATGGTTACAACCAAGTGGATATGCTGACCGAGAAAGGCGAGTCAAACCGTAAAGAGATCTACTACTACGAACGAGACAAGCTGCAAGCGGTTCGTGTTGGTGATTGGAAGGCGCATTTCATCGTGCAAAACCACGGTTGGAGTGGCCCTAAAGAAGAGCTAAACGCACCATTGCTGTTTAACTTACGTCGTGACCCATACGAGCGAGCGGCGGAAGAGTCGGGCATGTACCTAAAATGGATGGGACAAAAAATGTGGGCATTTGGCCCGGCACAAGCGGCTGTCCAACAACATCTAGCAACCTTCCAAGAGTGGCCTCCAGTGACGCCTGACTCTCCGGCAGAGAAGACCGGTGGTGTAGGTAACTAGTTAAATATCATAAAAAATCCCGCTCACACTGAGCGGGATTTTTGTTTGAAAGCGTCTTAACGTTGGTTCTGTTTTAGCGTCGTGTTTCGTTCAATGAACTTCACTGGCACCATCAGCTTAACTAAGCTTGTGTCTTGCTCTTGAATCTGGCTAACGACAATTTTCACTGATTCACGTGCAAGGCGTCTGAAATCTTGCTTGAAGGTAGTGAGTTGGTAGTTCAACCATTGAGTCTGTGGGATATCGTCAAAACCAATCACTTGAAGATCTTCTGGAATACGCAGGTTAAATTCTAAGCGCGCCACATCCATTACTGCCATCGCGAGGTTATCTGTCGCACAGAAAATCGCTTGAGGATGTGTGGGTTCTGAAAACAGAGTCCGAATGGTATCTAGAGCATCAAGGTAGTCATAGTCAGCTTCAATAACACGAGCTTGCTTGCCTGTTAGATCTTCGAATTCTGAGCAAAAGCCCGATTCACGCTCGCCGTTGGTGTAGGTTGGCACGTTACCTGTCAGGTAAACCGCTGACTTTGTTCCTACGCTATGTAAATGTTGAGCGGCGACTTGGCCTGCGGCGTAGTTGTCACTTATTACATGGCTACTCTTAGTCCCCTCAACTACACGAGCATACTGAACAATGGGGATGTTGAACTCTTCACACTCTTCATAAAGCGACTTATTAAAGGTCGCCGAAGCAGCAATTACGCCATCAACTCGGTATTGGAAGATATTAGGAATCGAGTGGTTGTCGTTTCCATCCACTTGCCAAGGAATCAATACCGCAGAGTAACCCTGCTTTTGTAGCTCAGTAGAGATAAGCTGCAGAGTTTTCATGTGGATAGGGTAGTCGGCATCTGGGAAAACTAAGCCAATCAATTTGGACTCATTTGTCGTCAGACTGCGGGCAAAGGCATTGGGACGATAGTTCAACGATTTTGCTGCATCGAACACTTTTTGCTTGGTCTTTTCAGACACTGAACTGCCCGGGACAAATACACGAGATACAGTTGATTGAGAAACGCCAGCAAGTTTAGCGACATCTTTAGAGGTGACGGTTGGCTTTGACGCCGTGGAGTGTTTTGGAGAGCTCATAGACCATACTTTTGAACCAAATTGATTGTGCATAGAGTAACATAATTAGGTACGTACTCAAAAATACAATATGCCATGATTGGATGAAAAATAAGGGTTAATAGAGAGTGTTGAATATTATTCTGGGTATGACCCAAAAAAGCTCTGCGTAAGAGCAGAGCTTTGTTTAAAGAATTTATGAATCGACTAACTGGGCGTTAGAAGTAGTAACGAATACCTGCAGCGAATTGGTCATCTCTGTTTTCGAATTTATTGCCAACGAGCTGATCTTTACCTAGGTCGAATTGGTATTCAGTCCAAACTAGGAATTTGTTCTTCTGGAAGTGGTATTCAACACCAGGGATAAGCAGGTTACGCTCATAGCCATCTGTTTGGTCATCACGATCTTCCATGTAGTTGTAGTTCAACGTAGGGCGTAGGCCATTGTCGAAGTGGTAGTACGTGTAGATTTCACCACCTAGGGTATCGAACATTACATCCGTACCGCCTTGGCTTACAGCTTCCCAGTTTTCGCCAACATGGAAAGTGGCACCTGCGTAGAAGCCGCCGTTGCTGTAGTTCGCACCCAATAGCATGATGCGCATGTTGTCGCCATTTTCTACGCCAACCACACCTGAGTCTAGGTCTGCAATTTCATTTTGGTGGTAAGCTGCACCTAGTGTTACGCCATCAACCGGTTTGTAAGTGATTGACGCACCCATTCCGTTTTTCAATGAAGCTGTCGCATTACTCGCTAGTGCCACTTCTTCACGTGTCGTTTGGTAAGTGAAGCCGTAGCTTACTTGGTCGTTGATTGAGTTACGGTAAGTAATGGAGTTTTCTGCTCGACCTGTACCAGATGCAATACCCCAGTCAGAAAGGTTGTAAACACCTGAGCCGCGAGTACCGAAGACACGACCTAAGTCGGTGTACCATGCGACGTCATAAAAAGTAGACCACTGCTTAGTACCTGCTGCGATCTTGCCGTATTTGTCGTGCTCTACGCCTGCGTATAGAAGTCGGTCGTAAATATTGTCGCCGTTAGCACCTGAGTTGTAACCCCATTCAGCATGGCCAAAGCCAGTCCAGCCGTTATCGAGCCCCATTTGACCTTTAAGGCCGAAACGAGAGCTACCGCTGTTCCACTCACCGTTGTGGTCGCCGCCCTTATCTTGGTAACGAACGTCGAAACGACCGTCTAAAGTAAGGCTATCGCCCGCGTCATTGGTAAAAGTGTGTGCAGCAAAAGCAGAACCTGAGGTAAGTGCTGTCAGGATCACTGCTGAAAGAATCGACTTTTTCATTGTAATTCTCTTTATTCAGGCCGTAGAAAGCCACCGTGCTTTCAAGCCCGTTATATTGGTAATGGTTTGGCAGGGTGTACCCCATCCATGAGGCACTAGTAGATTCAGTTATTAGTGGAGCAATAATGAATTGGTTGGAGCACTTACTAGGAGCGAGAAGGGTCCCCCAGTAAGCGTGGCAACCTAAATCAGATGTCTATTTAGGTTGCCACTATTTCGTTTCAATCTTTTGGATTAAAGCGTATCGATTACAGCGTTGGGTTCATGATGCTTGAAGTGCGTTCGAACACATCTAGACCTTGCTGTTGTAGCCAGTAAGGAAGGTCGATAAGAACCCAGTTCTCAGACAGTTTGTCACCGTCGCGGTAGTAAACGTCAACCACTTGCATGTTTGCACGCACTTCGCCGCCAGTCATACCTAGGAAGCCACCTGTTGGTGTGTTTGATAGGTTTGGCCAACCGAAGAAACAAGAGAAGTTACCTTCAGCGAAACGACAAACGTGGCCGTTGAACTTCTTGTCTTTCAGGTTATTACGGAAAGGAAGTTGGTGCTGTTGTTGGTAACGAGGAATAGTGTAAGACGCGCCGATACCACATGGGCCGTACCAAATCATGTCTTTTGACCAGCTCTTCGCGAGTACTTCTGGTGGGCAACCCATTGCGCCGCTGTCGTTAAGAGCAGACAGGTCATCAACCATTTTGTTTACTAGAGCCAGTGTCGCAACACCTTCTTCTGGAGCTGCGTCTTCGAATAGCAGACCGTCGTGGTTACGTGGGCCAGGGTATACGAAGTGCTTACCAGTTGATGGTGGAAGTGGGTAGCAACCCGCTTGATCCATCATGCCTAGTAGGTCTAGAAACAGGCCTGTCTTAGTGATTTTGCCATCAACAACACAGTTAAATTCTGCGTAGCGAACGTTCATGATCTTGCCAGTTGGGCGCATACCTAGGTATTCAGCGTCGAATAGACCCATGAAGTGACCCATGCTCATTACCCAAATCTCATCTGGGTTAACTTCGTTGTTACCACCGATGAAGATGTCTTGACGACGCTGCATGCGAGTCATTGACTTCATCATTGGTGCCCAGAATACGTCAGCTGCTGCTTGTGCGCCTTCTTGCTCACGGAATGGGTAAACACCGCGCCACAAGTAATCTTCAGAAGTGTGTGCTTTTAAAACTTCAGCAACGTTCTCGTGAGTTGCGTTTTCCATTGCATCGAAGTATTCACGAACAATGCGTTTCGCTTCTTGATATTTAGACATAATAATTTCTCTTTGTGTTGTCGAGTCAACATTCGGAACAGGACTCGATTTGGATTTTGTTACCGGCTGATTTATCAGCCGGCTTTAAACTTTTCGTATTTGAACTTCAGCGTATGAGTGTCGAATTAAGCTTTTGCTGCTTCAGCTTTTTTGCTCTTATCGAAGACGCCACCTTTTAGAGTTTCAGGCAGTGTTAGCCATAGTAGGCCGGCGATAATCCATACGATTGGTGAGCCCCACATTGCTGTTTGTAGGTCGGTACGCTCTTGGATGAAGATAAGAACCATTGGTGCCCACATGCCGATAATACGACCGCCATGGAATAAAGCTGCACCATAGCTACGCAAGCGTGCTGGGAACAATTCAGAGAAGTAACCGCCCCATACTGCAGAAGCAGACAGGCCGAAGTTGTAGATAAGACCCAGAAGAGCCAGCATGTTTAGGCCGCCAATCATCATGTCGCCAGGTGCGACAAAGAAGATAGAAACCATGATACCTGCGAGGATGAAGCCGAACGCGTTGATCTTACGACCGTACTTATCGGCTGCCCATCCCCAGAACCAAGCACCGAAGAGTGAACCAAATGCTGAGATAGAGAAGATCAAACCGATGGTTGCACCATCAAACATACGAACATCTTTCAGGTAGGTAGTTACAAAGCCACCGAAGAATTGGAATCCGTAGAAGTTAAGACCAGAAAGAAGTAAACAAGTAATCGTAATTTTGCGGTAAGGCTTGCTTAACATCTCACCCCAAGAACCTTTTTTAGCTTCGGTTACTTCCCCAGCTGTATTGGTTGTTGTTTGTTGATCTTCTTCACCGTAGGCGATCACAGTTTTGTCGCTTGGTAATACAAAGATCATTAACGCTGCTGCTACAAGCGGTGGAATACCACCTACCCACATTAGGCTCTGCCAAGGTGCATCAACACTTGTAATGAAGGCTGCGTAAGCGCCCATTGCCACTAAAGCAACAGAGAACATTGAAGAAGCAAAAGCAGTCAACTTACCGCGAACCGTTGGTGTAAATAGGCCAATCATCAAAGATACAGCTACAGTGAAGTAACCACCTAAAGATAGTCCAATGATGAAACGCATTGCAGCCCAAGTGGCGTAGTCGGTAAACATCATGTTGATGATGGTTGCACCACCGTTTAATGCCGTAATTGCTATTAGTGTGGACTTCTTGCCGAACTTGGTTGCGAACCATGCACAGCTCAGAGCACCAATCAGAGCACCAACCGACTGCCAAGTGTAGAACTGAGCGGTATCAGAAAGGCTAATACCAGCATATTCTTCCACAATGTATGGGCGTACGTAGTCAATAATTACAAAGTTATAACAATAAAAAAAGTAACCTACTAGAATTGCTAGATATGCGGCTACCCTTTGAATCATAGGAACTTCGCTCATGTGTTTTTTAATGGTCATGACCGATAAACCTTTATTTTATATAGGGTGGTTTTGGTTTTAATTATTGTGTGTTGATTATTTAGCTTCATCACACCGTCTTCATTTCGGGAGAGATAATAGAATTTTTGTGGTTATTAGATCCGTGATCAAAGTCAATTTTAAAATGAGTGCGTACCCATTTTGTGCATTTTAGTGATCTTGATCTCATTTAACTGGGTTTTTGTGCTTTGTGGGGTGGTTTGAGTGTTTAATCGTCTATCTTAGTGATAATAGTCACACTTATTGTGGGTTTTTGAGGGAAAACATCCATTTTTGAGTACTATTGGCAGCGAATTAATTGCGACATACAATAAACGGAATCTAAAAATGGTTACGTACTCAAGTTTTGTGGTTATTGCTCTTTATGTGCTAACTACTTTGTTTATCAGCTACTTAGTTAATAGGCGCTATAGCGTCGGTGGCGACTTTTCGACTGGTGGAAAACAGTTTGGTTGGTTTACGGCAGGTGTGTCGATTCTTGCAACCTACATCAGCGCAATGACGTTCGTTGGCATGCCGGGCTGGGTTTATAGCTCAGGCATGGAAGCGATGAGCGTACATTTGAACTATCCAATAGTGATCTTTTTCACTGTGCTTTTCTTTGTTCCGGTGTTTTACAAGCTCGGCCTAACCTCGATTTACGAATACCTAGAGTACCGCTTTGGCGTTGTTGCTCGCACGATCAATTCCATCGTGTTCATTGTGGTTCAGTGTATTTCGGCAGGGGTTATTCTGTATGCGGTAGCCCTGATCTTAGTGCAAGTGCTGCCAGTGAGTATCTCTGAGGCGATCATCTACATCAGCGTATTTACTGCGTTGTATACCTATGCGGGTGGTATCTCGACTGTAATCTGGACTGACATGCTTCAGTCAGCAGTGTTGATTATCGGCAGCATTGCGATCTTTGTTTTATTGCTGATGAAAATCGATGCGGGCGAGATGTTGTCTCCTGAACATTTGAATATCATCAATCTCGATTTTGACTTAGGCGTCGATACCACATTGTGGGCCGGCGTAGTGGCTGTGAGCTTCTTGCACCTGAGTGTGTATGGCACTAACCAACTGATTATTCAAAGAACATTGGCGACTAAGTGTGTTAAAACAGCGCAAAAATCGATGTTGCTTTGTGGCTACGGCGCATTTTTTGTTTATCTGTTCTTTGCTGTGATGGGGGTGCTGTTAAGTGTCTTTTATCAAGACAGCAGTTTTGAAAACAGCAACGAAGTGATTCTCGATTTTGTGTTTAACCATACCAACCCAATCATTGTTGGTTTGGTGATCTCAGCACTTTCGGCAGCGGCAATGTCGACATTGGATTCCACTTATAACTCTATGGCGACGGTCGCAACGTTCGATTTTTATAAGCGCTTCTTCCGTAAGCAAGCCTCTGACGCGCACTATGAATCAGTGGCTAGAAAAATGAGCCTGGTTGCTGCAGCGTCGGTTGTTGTGCCTGCGTTACTGGCTGTTTCTAATGAATCAGTGCTTAAAACGATTGCGAGCTTAACCTCTATTTTTGTTGGTATTCGCCTTGGCTCTTTCATCTTGGGTTTGTTCTTCAAACAAGCAAACGAGAAAGGCGTAATTGCGGGCAGTATTGGCAGTGTGGCCGTCGTATTCATCGCCAAATACAGCGGAATAGCTTGGCCTTGGTTTGCCTTGATTGGCACTGTGGTTTTCTTAGTGTTAGGTGTTGTTGTGAGCCGCTTCTGGGGAGAGGTAACCGAGCAACAAAATGAATTTATAGAAAAGCAAAAGCATTTGTTTGCAAAGCCTACCGCGAGTCATTATGGCTTGTTGGTGTTCGCTGTTGTGACGATTGCTGCTTGTACTGTTATCCCTGATTGGCTTTATGCCGCTCTTTCTTAATTGACCGATTTTTTACTGGTATATCTATGTTATCGATCTTTGATATCTACAAAATTGGTGTTGGGCCATCGAGCTCTCACACCAACGGCCCAATGATTGCGGGTTTCCATTTCACACAATTAATCGCTGATAAAATCGCAGAAGTGACGCGTATTCAGGTGGATTTATACGGTTCTTTGTCATTGACTGGCATAGGTCACCACACCGACAGAGCTACAATATTGGGGCTACTCGGCAATAAACCAGACACCATCAAAATCACCAGCGCAAACCAAGCAATGCGTCATGCCGTAGACAGTGGTGAGATGGATTTAGCGGGCACCAAGCACATTGCCTTCAACTACGAAACCGACATGTTGTTCCACAAAGACAATCTGCCTCTGCATGAAAATGGCATGATGATTACTGCGTTTGACCAGAGTGGCAACGTGATTGTCGATGAAACTTATTATTCGATTGGCGGCGGTTTTATCGCAACTGCTGATGAACTGCAAAATGGTACTCAAACCCAAGCGGTAGAAGTTCCTTTCCCGTTCAAAAACGCCGATGAAATGCTTCAACAAGCTGACAATAGTGGGATGAGCCTCGGTGGTATGATTCTAAAAAATGAAGCGGAGTTCGAAGGCGCTGACATTATTTCAGAGAAAGCGGATCAAATCTGGCGAGTGATGAGTCGTTGTATGGAGCGTGGCTTTGAAACCGAAGGCATTCTTGATGGTGGTTTGAACGTAACTCGTCGTGCGCCTAACCTACTGAAAAAGTTAGAAGCGAATGCGGCGGTTGAAAACGACCCAATGGAAATCATGGATTGGATTAACTTGTTTGCGTTTGCGGTTAGCGAAGAAAATGCGGCTGGTGGCCAAGTGGTAACATCACCAACCAATGGTGCGGCGGGCGTTATTCCTGCTGTGTTGATGTACTACCATCGCTTCATTAAAGAGTTGGATACTAAGCAGTTAAAAGATTTCTTAGCGGTATCGGGCGCGATTGGTATTCTGTACAAAACTAACGCTTCGATCTCTGGTGCGGAAGTAGGATGCCAAGGTGAGGTAGGCGTATCATCCTCTATGGCGGCTGCGGGATTAACGGCACTACGCGGTGGCAGCAATGAGCAGATCTGTATTGCGGCGGAAATCGCGATGGAACACTCATTGGGTATGACTTGTGACCCAATTGGCGGCTTGGTTCAAGTGCCGTGTATCGAGCGAAATGCGATGGGTGCGATGAAGGCAATTAATGCATCTCGCATGGCATTGAAGCGAAACAGCAAGTCTTTGATCTCACTCGATAAGGTCATCGCAACCATGTACCAAACCGGTAAAGACATGAACAAGAAATATCGTGAAACATCACTCGGTGGTTTAGCCTTGATCCATCTAGCTCATCCTTGTGAATAGCTAAGCCAGTTAACCCAGTAAATAATAACGTTAAGCCCAGAGCCTTAGACTTTAGAAATCTATCGCGGCTGGGCTTTTTGTTTTATGTGTTTTATGTGTTTTAGGGAGCTAATCTGAAAGCGGTAATCGATAGCTGTTTTTCAACTCTTTTACTGAGATGTTCGACTGAATCGCACTCACGCCTTTGACTCGTCTGATCGAGCTAATACGCTCAAAGTACTCTTCCAAATCTTTGGCCAACACTTGCACCATGTAATCGGCGCCGCCTGCAATGCAGTGACACATAGGAATCCAATCGGTTACCGCGACAAATTCTTCGAATGGTTCTGTGTTTTCAACTTCATGGTTACCCAAGGTCACAAGAGTAAAACCAGCCACATGAAAGCCTAATTTCTTACGATTCAGCTTAGCGGCGTAACCATCGATATAGCCAGTTTCCTCCATGCGTTTCCAACGACGCCAGCATGGGGTTTCGCTGAGGTTGACTTTCTCTGCGAGCTTGCTGTTGCTCATGCGTCCGTCTTGCTGGATATGCTCTAAGATGGCGATATCTGTGTCATCCAATACTTCTTTGGTGGATTCTTTCTGTTTCATGGCTATTTTGGAAAATTCTTGCTCAAATTTGGATTAATATTAGCCTATATAGCAATTTAATTCCTAGTCGAATCTGTAAACTCTCTCCCTATAAATACTTTACTTATTAGGAGTGAGAGGAAATGAGCTCTCAATTAATGCTGGCGTTCTTGCTATTTTCAACATCAATTGCAATTACCCCTGGGGCAGGCAATATCGCATTACTTGGGATTTCAAGTCGTTATGGATTTGCTGCGACTTTACCTTTTATCTCTGGGAACGCTGTTGGCATCATCATCGTACTGGCGGGTTCTAGTGTCGGTTTGGTGAGCCTATTTACCCTTTACCCAGAGCTATACAGCATTTTGAAATACGCGGGTGCGGCTTATTTGCTGTTCATGGCGTGGTCGATTGCGAATATGCAAATCGAAGAAAGCACCACCGACAATCGTTCAGGCTTTGTGTCGGGTGTGTTGGTGCAGGTGTTAAATCCTAAAGGTTGGATAGCGTCATTAACCGTGTTTTCGCAGTTCATCACTCCGAATGCAGATTACTTGATTCAAGTCGTGACCATTATCGCGGGTATGGTGATTACCGGTGTACCGTGCATGTTGGTGTGGGCGTATTGCGGCACCATGCTTAAAAAGCTACTGCAATCACCAAAACAGATGATGTTTGTGAACCGTTGCTTGGGCGGAAGCTTAGCGATGGTGGTTGCCTTTATGCTTTATCAACCGGCGTAAATCACAAAGAAAAAAACCACTCCTAAATCCATAGGAGTGGCGTCTAAATGTCGACTAAGTCGTTAACAGTAAAGAATTAAGTTAACAAATATTTAAGGAACTTGAGTTAAAAGCTTTAAGCTTTTCAGTGTAAAGATTAAGCGGTTTCTGCCTCTTTAACTGGAGCTGAGTTACGAATTAGGTGGTCAAATGCACCTAAGCTTGCTTTCGCACCTTCACCCATCGCAATGATGATCTGTTTGTAAGGTACGGTTGTCACGTCACCCGCTGCGAACACACCTTTCATAGATGTTGCGCCATGAGCGTTAATTTCAATTTCACCGCGTGGTGAGAGCTCAACTTTCGAACCCTTCAACCATTCGCTGTTTGGCATCAGGCCGATTTGAACAAAGATACCTGCGAGTTCAATCTGTTTAAGTTCATCGGTGTTGCGGTCTTTGTATTCCAGACCGGTTACACGGTTGCCATCACCAATCACTTGCGTTGTTTGTGCCATCTTGATGATTTCGATGTTTGGCGTTGCGTTCGCTTTGTCGATAAGTACTTGGTCAGCGCGCAGTGTGTTCGCAAACTCAAGCACAGTTACGTGTTCCACGATACCTGCTAGGTCGATAGCCGCTTCAATACCTGAGTTACCGCCACCAATAACCGCTGTTTTCTTACCTTTGAATAAAGGACCGTCACAGTGTGGGCAGTAAGCGACGCCTTTATTGCGGTACTCTTGCTCACCCGGAACGTTCATTTCACGCCAGCGAGCACCGGTACTTGTGATAACCGTGCGAGCTCGTAGTGTTGCGCCGCTCTCTAGCTCAACGTGGATGTAGCCGTCTTCAGTGTCTTCTGCTGCAATGATGTTTGCAGCGCGCTGCTCAGTCATCACTTCAACACCGTACTCTTTTACGTGCTCTTCAAGGCTTGCCACTAATTTAGGGCCAGTTGTCGCTTTTACTGAGATAAAGTTCTCAATCGCCATGGTGTCCATCACTTGGCCGCCGAATCGGTCAGCAACCACACCAGTACGAATGCCTTTACGTGCAGCATAAATTGCCGCTGAAGAACCTGCAGGGCCGCCGCCGACAACCAATACATCAAACGGTGCTTGTTGGTTTAGGTTTGCTGCTTTCTTTTCCGCTGCGCCTGAATCAACCTTGTTAAGGATTTCAGCCAGTGACATACGGCCTTGACCAAATAGCTCACCATTAACGAATACACTTGGTACTGCCATGATGTCGCGAGACTTCACTTCATCTTGGAATGCTGCGCCGTCGATCATCGTTGTCTTAACCATAGGATTAATCGCCGACATCATATTGAAGGCTTGAACCACTTCTGGACAGTTTTGGCATGAGAGCGAGATAAAAATCTCTACATTAAGCTCTTGACCGAGTTCTTTAATTTGCTCGATTACGTCCGCTTCAAGCTTGATAGGGTGACCACCACTATGAAGCAGTGCTAGAACCAGTGACGTAAATTCGTGACCCATTGGCAAACCGGCAAAACCGATCGCGGTGCATTTCTCTTGGTTCACGACCTGCATGATAGGGCTGCGAGTGCTTGCGCTGTCATCGCGAGTCACTTCAATTTTATCGGTTAAAGACGAGATGTCATTCGCCAGATCTTGAAGTTTGTTCGCGGTGTCGCTGCCATCCAGGCTAAGCACTAACTGAACATTGGTTTTTAGGTTTTCTAGGTATGCTTTTAGCTGCTGCTTCATTGCTTGATCTAACATAATCGTGCCTGCTCTTAAATTCTGTGTCTTGGTATTGACCAATACCTTCTTGCTGAAAAAGGAAAATAAAAAGGGGCGCAAGTCGGCAAATATTGTGGTGTTGATGGTTTGAAAGGGTGGCGCGCGACTGCCCTTTAGGAGGGGGGCCGAAGCGCGCCTGTAGAACCGTTTAGCTATTCTTGTTAGCTAGGCTTAGATTAAATCTTGCCTACTAGGTCTAGAGATGGAGCTAGAGTCTCTTCGCCTTCTTTCCATTTAGCTGGGCAAACTTCACCTGGGTTAGCGGCTACGTATTGTGCTGCTTTAACCTTGCGTAGTAGGTCTTCTGCGTCACGGCCGATGCCTTCAGCTGTGATTTCCATTGCTTGGATAACGCCTTCAGGGTCGATTAGGAACGTTGCACGGTCTGCAAGGCCTTGACCTTCACGCATAACGTTGAAGTTATTTGTGATGTTGCCTGTTTGGTCGCCTACCATGAAGTATTCGATAGTGCCGATTTTGTCAGAAGTATCGTGCCATGCTTTGTGAGAGAAGTGAGTGTCAGTTGATACTGAGTAAACTTCTACGCCGCGAGATTGAAGCTCTGCGTATTTGTCTTGTAGGTCAACTAGCTCAGTTGGACATACAAATGTGAAGTCTGCTGGGTAGAAGAAGAATACAGCCCACTTGCCTTTAACGTCTTGCTCAGTGATTTCTACGAATTCGCCGTTTTTAAATGCTGTTGCGTTGAATGGTTTGATTTCTGTGTTGATCATGATTTGACTCTCTTTCTAATTTGTAGTGTTTAACGCTATCCCGCGTCGATGTAGATATATTGCATTGCCACCGAAAATTAGTGAAATCGGACATTTCTATAGATTCAATAGGCGAATCCTATCTTCGAAAGGAAAAGACTATCGGTAAAAGCTATCAACAAAAACGATTAACAAAAGCCATCAAACATCAACAACTCCCAATTTAAGTAGCTATGCTCTTTAGGTTGTTCTCTACATTGGGCTTATCTCTATTGGTGTGTGTATCTATGTGTCTATGTAGGTAGGGTTCGGTATGGTTTCTTTGCGTGAGTTGAGTTGTTATATCAAACTGTAAATAACAAAAAATTATCATTAATATAAATTATGATAATTTCAGTTAATTAACGCATGTACCTATACTCTCTCCATCGAAACGAAACACCGAAGCTAGACTTCGAAAAGCACAGAATTTAAAACGAATTTGGAGCAAGTTATGAAAATGAATCACGTAGGCATCATGGTTGGCGATATGGACAAAGCAGTTGAGTTTTACACGAAAGCGCTGGGTCTAAGAATCGTAATGAACAACACCAAAGTAATGGAAGAGCGCGAATCAGCAATCGGCCGTATGTGTATCGCTGTGTTCGGTGAAGGCTTTAAAGGCTTCAACATTGCACACCTAGTAACATCTGATGGTATCGGTGTTGAGCTGTTCGAAATGAAAGAGCGCCAAGAGCGTCACGAAGTTGATTTCTCACGTCTAGGTATCTTCCACTTCTGTCTACAGCTTCCAAAAGAGCAGTTTCATTCAGCGATTAAACGTGTTGAAGAGTTTGGCGGTAAGGTCCGTATGGACATCATGCGTTACCACCCAGAAGACGAACTAAAACAAGCACAAATGGTTTACCTAGAAGACCCGTTTGGCAACCTGTTCGAATTCTACTCGCACACATACGAAGACACTTACGCGACTGACTACGAGTAATAGTGTTATCTACCTGTCATAAGGTAGAAAACCGAAACACCCCCTAAAGAGGATTGGTAGAGATACCAATCTTTTTTTTGTGCCTGCGATATTGAGTGGAAGGTTACGGATAAACCAAGTCAAATGAGTGCTTTGTGCTCTTCGTTGCACTAAAACAAACCGACAATGTTGCTCTTTAGTGCAGCATTAACTTGAGCAAAAACTTAACTGATTGATAAATATGATGTTAAACCATTGGCATATATGTTGCTCTATTGCCTTTATGTAAATTGTATACAATAAAAAATACATAAAGGAAGTCACATGGAACAGAACAGTGAATTGATCTACGGATTAGACGATCGACCATCAGTCAAAGCAGCCAGTTACGCGGCGCTGCAGCATGTATTAGCCAGCTTTGTTGGAATTATCACACCCACGCTCATTATTGGCGGTGTTTTAGGGTTGGGTGAACACATCCCTTATTTGATCAGCATGGCACTGATGGTGTCTGGGGTTGGCACTTTTATACAAGCTAGAAAAATAGGGCCAGTTGGCGCAGGGATGATCTGTGTCCAAGGGACCAGCTTTGCGTTCTTAGGTTCTGTGTTAGGTGCGGGTTTTCTTGTTAAAGCAAATGGCGGTGGGCCGGATGAAATGCTCGCCACCATTTTTGGTGTCTGCTTCTTTGGTGCATTTGTCGAAATCGTCCTATCGCGCTTTATCGAAAAACTCAAAGTAGTGATCACGCCCGTTGTGACCGGCATCGTTATCACGACGATTGGTGTCTCTTTGATTAAAGTTGGCGTCACTGATATCGCTGGTGGTGTTGGTGCAGAAGATTTTGGTTCTGGAAGCAACCTGATGTTGGGTGCGATTGTGCTCGGAACCATAGTGGCACTTAACCTAAGCAACAACACCATGGTAAGGCTGTCGTCGATTTTAGTCGGATTGGTTGTAGGGTGGGGCGTTGCTATTCTGATGGGCAAAGCACCCATGGTTTCTTTTGCATCTCAACCGTTATTGAGCATTCCAGTTCCATTTAAATATGGCTTCGCTTTTGATTGGCAAGCCTTCCTGCCTATCGCTTTTATTTACTTGATTACCGTTATTGAAACCACGGGTGACCTTACCGCCAACAGTATGTTCTCAGGGCAGCCAGTTTAAGGGGCCAAAATACATCAATCGACTCAAGGCTGGCGTGCTGGGTGACGGTGTGAACTCGCTCATCGCAGCGGTATTCAATACTTTTCCGAACACGACTTTCAGCCAGAACAACGGTGTGATCCATTTTACGGGGATCGCGAGTCGCTACATCGGCTACTTCATTGCCGCGATTCTTTTTCTGTTAGGGTTATTTCCCATCTTAGGTGCGGTTTTAATGACGATTCCAAAGCCAGTATTGGGCGGGGCGACATTAGTGATGTTCGGTACGGTTGCTGCGGCGGGCATCAAAATCATCGCCAATGAAAAACTGGATCGCCGCAGAATTATGACGATTGCCATCTCACTAGGCTTAGGGCTTGGGGTGATGCTAGTGCCGGATTTATTGAAAGAAGCGCCCAAGCTAGTGCAAAGCATATTTGGCTCACCTGTAACCATGTCTGGTATTGCCGCGCTTGTGATTACCGGGTTGATGTCTTTGGTGCCTGAAACTAAAGCTAAGCCTGTGGCAAGTTCGGTACAAACCAGTAAAGCGTAACTTATACAGCCGAGAAGAAGCGTAGGTGACTGATTACGGACAATTGCGTTATCTACCTACCATAGTCAGAAAAACGAAACATCCCATAGAGAGGATTGGTAGAGATACCAATCCTTTTTTGTATTTGGATGTTTGGCTGAGTGACTTATCTACATGAAGTGATTAAGAAACATACAGATTTAAGACGTTGTTAAAGTTGACGTTTTGAAGATAAAACCTTTCATGAATATGACTGAAGCGAGCGTGCTTCATGAAAACATTGCGCAATCACACTGGTGATAGCCCTCGCTGAGAACTCACAATACTCAGTTCAATACTGCTGAACCGCACTACAATGAAAATAGATAAACATTACATGAAGAAGATCTACTGAAATAGCATGAAAAAACTAAACCTTATCTTTGCCGCTTTTCTTATTACTTTGCTTGCCGGATGCTCGTCACATGCGGCCGTCGATACTTCAAAAACAAAGGGCTATGCCAATTCACATGCGCTTGTGGGAGTGGCTTCTTGGTATGGCGATAAGTTCCATGGAAGGCTCACAGCAAGCGGTGAGACGTATAATATGAATGCGAATACTGCGGCTCATAAAACCTTGCCATTCGGCACTATCGTGAGGGTGACCAATACAACTAATAACAAGTCTGTTGATGTGAAAATTAATGATCGAGGCCCTTATGTAAAAGGCCGAGTGATTGACCTTTCCCACAAAGCATTTTCTCAAATTGGTGACGTTAAGAAAGGCGTAGTAAAAGTCAAAATTGAGATCATTGATGACAGTGACACCTTTCGATACAAGCACTAGAATCCCCTCATAACCTTCCCTTGGTTGACATCTACGATCCCTTACCAGCAACGGGAAGGGGAGGAAAAAAACCTCGATCTCGATGATTGAATAGCATATTTATGCTTACTCGATAAGGCTGCTTTTGCAGCCTTTTTTGTGCCTTTCGATAATCCATTTTTAATAAGATTATCTTATTTTCAGTATGTGGGTTGATGATGTTATGTGGTCAATAAATCAGTGTCTTAGCTTTCTTATCATTAGGGTTCATTGAAATTCATTGTGAAATAATGAAAAGCTAACCTAATCCAAGTTGAGCTTTGGTGTGATTAACAGTGAAAGCCTAAGGGCAATTACATTTAGTTACTTACTGAAGTAAAACTGAAATATTGGTGACACGGTTCTGAAATTTTTGGTGTTTAGCTTATGGGCTTCTATATCGAATTCAAATAAGGAAATACCCGTGAAGCTAACCCCTGTCGTTGCAGCCCTAATTATGTCTTTTAGCTCAGCAAGCTATGCTTTCAGTCTTCAACAATCTGCCAATGAAAACAGTGAAGATCTCGTATGGACAGGGCACCTAAGCCCAGACAGCGACACGGTAATGTCTGCGATGCTCGCGGCTCATATCTATGGCGGTACAGCGACAGTACCAGAGCCGATTAATCCAGAATCCACCTTCATCTTGAATTACTGCAATGCTGAATCACCACGCGTAGAGACAGATTACTCTTCATACCGAGTAGGGCTGGTGGATTTCAACCAAGTCACTCAGCTAGCGCCAACTATCGACCAAGCATCTATTGTTGCTGTGGTTGATCATCATGCAATTGGTGGCTCACCGATTAATACACCACAAATTGTCGAGATGGATATTCGAGGCTGGGGATCGGCTGCCACTATTCTTGCTGACAACGCTGAAAAGTTGGATGTGACCCTACCTAAGCACCTTGCTTGTGTCGGTTTAGGCGCAATCCTTTCTGATACTGTGGTATTTCAATCATCAACCACAACTGAGCATGATCGTGAGTACGCAGAGAAACTTGCAAAAGTTGCAGGTATTTCAGATATCGAAGATTTCGGCCAACAGATGCTGATTGCTAAGTCGGATCTCAGTCATCTTTCTTCTGAAACCATTTTGACGCTGGATTACAAAAACTTTAAATACGGTGGCAAACAGGTAGGTATCGGCGTTGCTGAAACGCTAACGGCTCAACAACTGATTGACCGTAAAGATGAGCTTCTAGCAGCAATGAAGACTTACAAAGAAGAGAACGGCTTAGATCATCTTTTCTTCTCTATCACAGACACTAAGAACAAAGAAGCTAACTTATTGTGGGTGGATGAAAGCGACTATCAAGTGATTAAATCGGCTTTCAACGCTGAACCAACAAGCGACATGTTGACGCTAGAAGGTGTAACTTCTCGCAAGCGTCAGATTGGCCCTGCGGTACAGAAAGCCATTGAGAGTTTGTAGAGAATAAGAGCCGTTACTTTATAAATGAGTAGTGAAGGGATTGGTAGAGATACCAATCCCTTTTTGTTTTTGGGTCGTGTTGAACTGGATTTGGATAAAATTGAGTTGCGCTTTTTCTAAATTAACAAAGCTTATGGATAAGCCAGATCTAACATAGCTCTTTATGGCACGAACCCCCAAGGACATTCACGACCAACCACGTGAAAAGTTAGACTTAGAGCAGTCTTAAACAAGTAACCAATCCTAGTCGCGGCTTTCCATTATCGGTAAGTTACCATTCATAGTTTGAAATAATAATACAGTGTTTTATTGTTTATAGTAAATCCCAGACAGAATGACTAACAGGACAATGAAATGACCTCAATCAAAACCATTGGTGTAACAGCTATCACACTTGCACTGATGACAATTACTGGCTGTACCAGCTTAAAGGTAAAGGCTGCGAACGCCTTCGTGTCTGACCCAATTATCACACACGCAGACCACGACCAACTTACCGAAGCCAGTTCGAAAATCGATGGTATCCGTTATACATCAATGACGACGACGATCATCACGACCAAAGCAGCAAAGCAGCAAAGCGCACAAATGGAGTTGCTCGCGTAGACATCGAGGCTGATGGAATCGAAGAGGTGCAATCAAAATGGCATGGTGAAGAACACGTTTGTCAGATGTACCACGATCGTATGAACAATCCAGAAACTGAGGGCCTGTCAGACATCGTTGGTAATGGATTGGCGCTGAACTACCAGATCGCAATTCGTGGTGTTGATGGTCAGTCCTATACTTGTTCTGGGCATGTAGATCCACAATAACAAAAAATAACACTGCGCTTTACTGGGTCTATTTCAAAAGTTGGAAACGAATTTTTTTTATCGCTGTTTGGTGAGTAATGTGCCTGTTTTTCACATTAGCTAGTTGTATTACTCGTGCCATACCTAATGAAACGTTTAAGGAACTTTCGAGATAGGAAGTGCCAAAGGTAAAAATTCATCCTACGAAGCTTCTGGACATAAATGAGTTTCGAAGAACCAAGTATTAGCAAATCACGAATTAGCATAAGTATGGAAAGTCACTAAGCTCACTGTCCAGTATTGTTTTTACACAAATCTGACATTGATGAATGCCATAAGCTATCGATATAAACATCAATATATTGTATTATTATATCCGTATTTATACTTATTAGGATTTTCTATGTTGATTCACGAATTTTCGAATAAGGACGTTACCGCTGAGCATGTAATTTTAGCTCAAGCAATACTAGCAGGGACTGCTCAAGGTGATAAAAGTAAAGCACAGCGCTTTATGATTTTTGTAAATGAGATTCCAGATGCGCCGACTGTGCAAAACCTGATTCCACGCTTTAGTCAATTTATGAAGCTCTTTAAAGCCAGCTGACATTCAAAATACGTTACACAGGGATGTGTAATTAAGATCACCAACTCCCCCCTAACCACTACCTACTTTTAAACTCTATCTGACCCTATGCTCGCTCTATATCTAGCCATTGTTGTCGGAGGACAATAGAGTTTGATCAATTTTAAAAACGTTTCTGGACAATTCCGTGTCAGTGACTTTTCTAAATTAGTATTTAATGAATAACTACAGGTATAACAAAGTAATTGTTGAGCGCTAATGGGAAGAATTGGTTTATGGTGCGAAAGCAACTGAATTCATATAAAATGGCATAACTAATTGATTCCTATATTTATCAGAGGCAAAGATGAAAAAAACTTTAATTGCAATCAGCTGTACAGCGATCATTGCATATTTCGGAGCATTCCGATCAGTCATTTCGGGATTATCCGATCACCCATTT
>NZ_JBFSUV010000040.1:0-53835 GCF_041467515.1 Vibrio sp. 10N.247.311.12 | reverse complement strand
GCCCGTAGAGGACTTTCACCTCCTAGATCAACGCCATGCTCGGCGCACAACAAAAGCCCCGAGCAGCTAGGCTACTCGGGGCTTTCTTACTTATTCTAAAACGTATTGCTTGTTAGCTAGAAGCTAGTCAGCTGGCAATTAAGCCTTAGCTGGACGTGCTGCACGCTTACGTTCGTTTTCAGTAAGAAGTTTCTTACGGATACGAATGCTTACTGGCGTTACTTCTACTAGTTCGTCTTCGTCGATGAACTCAAGAGCTTGCTCTAGAGTGTGACGGATAGGTGGCGAAAGAACCTGTGCTTCATCAGTACCAGATGCACGAACGTTCGTTAGCTGCTTACCTTTCAGACAGTTTACTGTTAGGTCGTTTGAACGGTTGTGAATACCGATGATTTGACCTTCGTATACTTCATCCGCGTGCTCAGCAAATAGACGACCACGTTCTTGTAGGTTGAATAGTGCGTAAGTCAGAGCTTTACCAGTTGCGTTCGAGATTAGAACACCGTTGTTACGTTGACCGATTACGCCGCCTTTGTGAGGACCGTAGTGATCAAATGAGTGGTAAAGAAGACCAGAACCAGACGTTAGAGTTAGGAACTCAGTTTGGAAACCGATAAGACCACGAGAAGGCATCATGAAGTCCATGCGAACACGGCCTTTGCCATCTGGAGACATATCAGTTAGCTCACCTTTACGTAGACCGATGTTTTCCATGATGCCACCTTGGTGCTCTTCAAGCACGTCGATAGTCACAGTTTCAAACGGTTCAGTTAGGTTGCCATCTTCGTCTTTCTTGATGATAACTTCTGGACGAGATACAGCTAGCTCGAAACCTTCACGACGCATGTTTTCGATCAGGATAGATAGGTGAAGTTCACCACGACCTGAAACACGGAAACGATCTGGGTTATCAGTTTCTTCAACACGTAGTGCAACGTTGTGTACTAGTTCTTTCTCTAGACGCTCAAGGATGTTACGTGAAGTAACGAACTTACCTTCTTTACCCGCGAACGGAGAAGTGTTTACTTGGAACGTCATTGTTACTGTTGGTTCATCAACAGAAAGCGGAGTCATTGCTTCAACATTGTTTACGTCACAGATAGTGTCTGAAATTTTCAGCTCACCAAGACCAGTGATTGCAATGATGTCGCCAGCGTTAGCTTGCTCAACTTCGTGACGGTCAAGACCTAGGTAACCAAGAACTGTACCTACTTTACCGTTACGTTTTTTGCCTTCTGCATTGACGATAGTTACTTGTTGGTTTGGTTTAACAGAACCACGAGTAACACGAGCAACACCGATAACACCTACGTAAGAGCTGTAATCAAGTTGCGAAATTTGCATTTGTAGTGGACCGTCAAGGTCAACTGCAGGCGCGTCTACTGTATCAACAACAGCTTGGAACAATGGTTCCATGTTCTCGCCAGTTTCGCCTTCAGTCATTGTTGCCCAGCCGTTTAGAGCTGAAGCGTAAACAACTGTGAAGTCTAGTTGCTCATCAGTAGCACCTAGGTTGTCGAAAAGGTCGAATACTTGATCCATAACCCAATCAGGACGAGCGCCTGGGCGGTCAATCTTGTTGATTACAACGATTGGCTTAAGACCGTGTGCGAATGCTTTTTGCGTTACGAAACGAGTTTGAGGCATTGGGCCATCAACTGCGTCAACGATAAGCAGAACAGAGTCAACCATAGACATGATACGCTCAACTTCACCACCGAAGTCCGCGTGTCCCGGAGTATCTACGATGTTGATGCGGTAATCATTCCAGTTGATTGCTGTGTTCTTAGCAAGAATGGTAATGCCACGCTCTTTTTCGATGTCATTCGAATCCATGACACGCTCTTCAGCTTCACCACGAGACTCAAGAGTGCCTGACTGTTGTAGCAGTTTATCAACCAAAGTCGTTTTACCGTGGTCAACGTGCGCGATGATCGCGATATTTCTTAACTTATCAATCTGTGGAGTAGACATGGATTCTCGATTCACTCATAAAAGTAGCCGTCACTTATCTCAAAAGTTTGGATAATAACCGCTAGCTTGATTTAAAAAACGGTCAATAATATACCAGATTCTAGACAAAAACCCAGAAATATGTGATCTGAACCGGGGCTTTTTTCTTTATTAGCGATTCATATCCGCTTAACTTTGATTCAGTACAGTGTTGAACAGCCCAATTCGTAGGACTCTAAAAAAGTATCACCTGCGAGTGGCGAACCAAATCTCCCGCAAAATAACAAAAGTGGATTGACAACTTAGGCAATTCATTGCTGAATGGTGCTCGCTTATGTCTCATATTGGTGCACAGACAAACAATTGCACCAATAAGGTGCGCACGGAGATCATTTTGGTGCAAAAACCAAATTAAGCAAAACCGAAAAACAAGTAAATCATTGAAATTAATGGAATAATTTTTTTGGCACGTTTTTGGCTATAGATAAATCAGCATCGATTAATGCACTTATAGACATTAATCAATGCTAGTTTCAACCGAATCGAGCTAATACCGAATTAATAACACTGGAGGTTATCCAAGATGTCAGTAGAAAATGTACTATCCCTGATCCAAGAGAACGAAGTTAAATTTATCGACTTACGTTTTACTGATACAAAAGGTAAAGAGCAGCATATCTCTATTCCTTCTCACCAAGTTGATGCAGACTTCTTCGAAGAAGGCAAAATGTTTGACGGCTCTTCAGTAGCTGGTTGGAAAGGCATTAACGAATCTGACATGGTAATGATGCCAGACGCAGCATCTGCTGTACTGGACCCATTCACAGAAGACGCAACACTAAACATCCGTTGTGACATCCTTGAGCCTGCAACAATGCAAGGCTACGACCGTGACCCACGCTCTATCGCTAAACGTTCTGAAGAGTACCTACGTTCTACAGGTATCGCAGACACAGTTCTAGTTGGTCCAGAGCCAGAATTCTTCCTATTTGACGACGTTAAGTTCTCAAACGACATGTCTGGTTCTTTCTTCAAGATCGATGACGTAGAAGCAGCTTGGAACACAGGTTCTGACTTCGAAGGCGGTAACAAAGGTCACCGTCCTGGCGTTAAAGGCGGTTACTTCCCAGTAGCTCCAGTAGATTCATCTCAAGACATCCGTTCAGCAATGTGTCTAGTAATGGAAGAGATGGGCCTAGTTGTTGAAGCTCACCACCATGAAGTAGCAACTGCGGGTCAAAACGAAATCGCTACTCGCTTCAACACGCTAACAGCGAAAGCTGATGAAACTCAAATCTACAAGTACGTTGTACACAACGTTGCTCACGCATTTGGTAAAACAGCGACATTCATGCCTAAGCCACTAGTTGGTGACAACGGTTCTGGTATGCACGTTCACCAATCTCTAGCAAAAGACGGCGTTAACCTGTTTGCTGGTGATAAGTACGGCGGCCTATCTGAAATGGCTCTTTACTACATCGGTGGTGTAATCAAGCACGCTCGTGCAATCAACGCGTTTGCTAACCCATCAACTAACTCGTACAAGCGTCTTGTACCTGGTTTCGAAGCACCTGTAATGCTTGCTTACTCAGCACGTAACCGTTCTGCTTCTATCCGTATCCCAGTAGTACCAAGCCCTAAAGCACGTCGTATCGAGCTACGTTTTGGTGACCCAGCAGCTAACCCATACCTATGCTACTCAGCAATGCTTATGGCTGGCCTTGACGGCATCAAAAACAAGATTCACCCAGGCGAAGCTATGGATAAAGATCTATACGACCTTCCTGCAGAAGAAGCAGCTGAAATCCCAACAGTTGCAGAATCTCTACAAGAAGCTCTAGCAGCGCTTAGCGAAGACCGTGAGTTCCTAACAGCTGGCGGCGTATTCTCTGACGATTTCATCGATTCTTACATCACTCTGAAATCTGACGACGTACAACGCGTGAACATGGCTACACACCCACTTGAGTTTGAACTGTACTACTCAGTTTAATCTCCTGTAGAGATAAGCCATTTCTTACTGCAACCTTGTAAGAATCGCTGACTAAATATTAGGCTCGCCTCGCAGGCGGGCCTTTTTTATATTCTCCCTCCCCCCGCTTCCTCGTACCATACCTTAGACAAAAGCCCTCAGAGGCTGTCGCGCTAAATACAATAAAACCAACGCCAAACGTGAAATCACCTAGCGGTGAAAAGAGGCTAAAGATATGAAAAACATACTGTTCCTAATCGGGTTAACAGTCGCGCTCTCGTGCTCTGCTCAAACGGTGTATACCTGGATAGATGAAGATGGCGTGCTCCACTTTAGTGATAACCCTAGCGCTCAAGATGCCGAGGCTCTTCGCCTGCCAGATGTGCAAGCTTCAGCACCCGCCCCTAAATTTGAGGCCTCAACTCCGGTTGACGCTGCTGCTTCCTCTACAACTAAAACGGCAACGCCAGCCAAAACTCAGGCAGAAACCGAAACCACAAAGCGCGAGGTTCCTACTCAATTAGCCCTCACCATGTTGACTCCAGTTCATGATCAAACCATTCGCAACAACCGCGGCTTAATCCCGATTCAGATAGAGCTCAACCGAAAACTTGGTATTGGGGAGCAATTACAATTGATGCTTGATGGCCGTCGATATGGCGCCCCACAGACCCAGCCTATTTGGGAATTAAAAGGTATCGATCGAGGTACTCACACCATTGCAATTCAAGCACATAGAAGCGGCAAGCTTATTGCATCTACTAGTCCAGTCACCGTGTATTTACATCGAGCGACGCTCAAGTAGGCCAATGTGTTAAAAGAGGCCAAATAACCTCTACTTTTCACCTAATCGAAGCAGCTTTCAGCGACTCTAATGAATTATCTTTAGCTTCTGGTTGATATGCGCCATACTTGAACTTAGCCACGCACCAATTTGGTGCAGTGAGAAAAACACCAGTTCAAGGACGAAATAGTGAATCGATCAGCCAAAAGCGACAGCATAGATACACATCATCTTTCCAGCGCCATTCTCGACAATATGGTGACTTCGACATTGATGCTCGATGAGCAATTGTATGTCCGATACGCCAATCCGGCCGCTGAGCAGCTCTTTTCACAGAGCGCACGACGCATCGTTGATCATCCACTGAGCCAACTTATCCAACACGCTTCACTTGATTTGGCGCTTCTGACGCAACCGCTACAAAGTGGCCAGAGCATTACCGACAGTGACGTTACCTTCGTTGTTGATAACCGCCCACTGATGCTTGAAGTCACGGTTAGCCCAATATCTTGGCAGCGAGAGACGCTGTTATTGGTTGAGATGCGCAAGATAGACCAGCAAAGACGCCTTAGCCAAGAGCTCAACCAACATGCACAACAACAAGCGGCTAAGTTGCTGGTACGCGGGTTAGCACATGAGATCAAAAATCCACTCGGTGGCTTAAGAGGTGCGGCGCAGTTACTTGGGAAAATGCTTCCTGATCAGTCTCTTAATGAATATACGCAGATCATTATTGAGCAAGCCGACCGCTTAAGAGCATTAGTCGACCGTCTGCTTGGCCCACAGAAGCCGGGGACTAAATCAGAAGAGAACCTTCACCAGATACTTGAGAAAGTCAGGCAGCTCGTAGAGCTCGAATCGGGTTCAACGCTCGCCATCGAAAGGGATTACGACCCGAGCCTACCGGACATCTTGATGGATTCGGCACAGGTTGAACAAGCGATGCTCAATATCGTGAGCAATGCAGCGCAGATTCTAAAGACTCAAGATTCTGGCAAAATCACCATTCGCACCAGAACGGTGCATCAAGCAAATATTCACGGGCAGCGACACAAACTCGCAGCTCGTATTGAGATCAGCGATAACGGTCCGGGCATCCCCGATGATTTAAAAGACACGCTGTTTTACCCAATGGTCAGCGGACGAGAAGGTGGAACAGGGCTGGGGCTATCGATTTCTCAAAACCTGATCGATCAACACAATGGGAAAATTGATGTTGAAAGCTGGCCAGGCAACACCACATTCACGATTTATCTACCGATTTAGGTCATAAGAACCTCGCTATTGGACAGCGAGATGAAAGGCTTAGCTCGGTAACACAAAGATTAAGACATCATAAAAACAACAATGATTATCACAATAGATTTGGCTGCAAAGGAATTGAATTATGAGTAAGGGATACGTTTGGGTCGTCGATGACGACAGCTCTATCCGCTGGGTAGTAGAGAAAACACTTTCATCTGCGGATATTAAGTGTGAAACATTTGCTGATGCTGAGAGCGTGTTGCTTGCGCTTGAGCGCGAGACACCGGACGTATTGGTGTCTGACATTCGCATGCCCGGCATTGACGGGATTGAGCTGTTGCATCAGGTTCATCAACGCTCTCCCGACCTGCCCGTGATCATTATGACCGCGCACTCAGACCTTGATGCGGCGGTGAATGCTTATCAAAAAGGCGCCTTTGAATATCTTCCAAAGCCGTTCGATATTGATGAAACACTGACTCTAGTCGAACGAGCGATCGCGCACAGCCAAGAGCAGAAACGCGAACAAGCCAGTGAGGTCGCTGAAGACACCAACGCACCAGAAATCATCGGTGAAGCACCGGCAATGCAGGAGGTTTTCCGAGCGATTGGCCGTTTGTCTCGCTCATCCATATCCGTGCTGATCAATGGTGAATCGGGTACCGGTAAAGAATTGGTCGCTCACGCTCTGCATCGTCACAGCCCAAGAGCTAAGAAGCCCTTCATTGCCTTGAACATGGCAGCAATCCCCAAAGATCTGATCGAGTCTGAACTGTTTGGCCACGAAAAAGGTGCCTTTACCGGTGCTAACAGCGTTCGCCAAGGACGCTTTGAACAAGCCAACGGCGGCACCCTATTTCTGGATGAGATCGGTGACATGCCACTCGATATCCAAACTCGCTTGTTGCGTGTACTTTCTGATGGTCAGTTCTATCGTGTCGGCGGTCACTCTGCAGTTAAGGTAGACGTTCGTATCGTTGCCGCAACCCACCAAGATCTTGAGCGCTTAGTGCATGAAGGCGACTTCCGTGAAGACCTTTTCCACCGACTCAACGTTATCCGAATCCATATCCCGGCACTTCGCGAACGTAAACAAGACATTGAAAAGCTGACTCATCACTTCCTAGCATCCGCCGCCGAAGAGCTCGGTGTTGAAGTGAAGACACTGCATCCTGAGACCATTTTGAAGCTCAACCAGCTCAATTGGCCGGGTAACGTACGTCAGCTTGAGAATATTTGTCGTTGGTTAACGGTGATGGCTAGCGGCAGCGAGATACTGCCTTCCGATCTACCACCGGAATTGTTGGAAGAAAAAGTCGTGACCACCTCAGGAACTGGAGACAACTGGCAACAACTGCTCGCTAATTGGGCAAAGTGTGCGCTTGATTCAGGAGAAAAAGAGCTACTAACTTATGCGCTGCCAGAGTTTGAACGTATACTGCTAGAGGCTGCACTCAACCATACCAATGGTCATAAACAGGATGCAGCCAAGGTTTTAGGTTGGGGAAGAAACACCCTAACTCGTAAACTAAAAGAACTGTACTAGACCTTATATGATTCTCGATGCAGCTACTTTTTAACCCAAAAAGTGTCGCTTGGTTTGAATAGTGTCGGTACAATTACAGTACACTATTCACCAAAGTTGTAGCTAAAGATGTCTTTGAAAACACAAATTACTTTGAGAACCGCAGTGGTTCTGCCATTCGTGATGATTTTTCTGTTCACTATGGGTGTAATGGTTTTCACTCAAAAGCTAAGCTACAAAGAGATGGTGAGTGATGTTAGTGCACGCCAGCTGACATCACTGACTGACAATGTTCATCAAAGCCTGTCTAATTTTTTAGAAAAGCCATTTCACGCCAACCTCTCGCTCAGCCATAACATCGGCTACCACCATCTTTATCAAGCAGGCAATCTTAGTAAGGTCCAAGACTATATTTTTTATACGTTTTCAGACCATTACACTGCTGTACCTCAACTCGATGCGATCGGCTTTGGTTCTGAAGATGGTAACTACGTCGGTTTCCGCAAAGAAGCCAACAAAGGCTACACCTTGATGGTGCAAGACGAACGCACCAATGATCAGCTGGTCATTTACCGTGGCAGCAAAATTAGTGAAGACATTCGATCGGTGATTTCAGGTTACGATCCTAGAATCCGTCCTTGGTACACACCCATTGCGACACAGAAAAAACCGTTATGGTCACCAATTTATGCCAATGCTGACGAACGTCAAGAAATCACCTTATCTGCTCTAGCGCCTATCTATGATGATAATGAATTCAAAGCCGTCGTAGTCAGCGACATCAAAATCAATACCTTCAATGCGTTTCTCAGAAAGCTCAAAGATAGAACGGATGCCTCTGTTTACATCATCGATAAGCAGCAACGCTTGGTCGCGCACTCAGGCGGAGGCAGTGTCGTTTCATGGGGCACAGGACAAACCAACAAAGGGCAACGCAAACTAGCAACAGAGAGTGCTAATCCAGTCATACGTGAGAGTGCTAGCTACGTAGAGCAATTCCACCTAATCGAGAATTTGGGCGAGCAGCGCTTTAGTTTTAGCCTAGACAACGAACGCTACTTCAACCAAATCACCCCATACGAAGATGAGCACGGGCTCACGTGGTTTATTGGGGTGTCGATCCCTGAAAGCAATCTGCTCGGTGAATTGCCAGAAAATCAAAGAAACAGTTGGTTGCTTGGGCTAGCACTGAGCTGCATTGGGGTCATTGCAGGATTAATTGCCTTTAATCGCGCAACCCAACCCATCACCTCGACAGCGGATGCGGCAAAACGCCTTGCTAAGGGCGATTGGGACGCGAGCATGCCAAAAACAGGGCATATATATGAAACCAGCATGTTGGTCGAGTCATTCAATGAAATGACCAACAACTTAAAGGCTTCGTTTCATGCATTACAGTCTCAACTTACCTATGACTCATTAACCAAGCTATACAGCCGTGAAGGCTTTATTGACGCTGCCAAGAAACACCCCGACAACGAAAAAGGCACACTGTATTTGATTGGTATTGATCGCTTCCGAGACATCAATGACAGCCTAGGTCATTACAATGGCGACCAGCTACTTATCATTGCGGCCGCTCGTTTAAGAGGCACACTGCCATCCGAATACCTACTAGCTCGCACTGGTGGTGATGAGTTTGCCATCTACGCGCCAAACGTAACGCAAAGCGATGATGTTCAGCTGCTGACTAACCGCTTACTTCAAACCTTCGCTTCCCCATTTTCAATGGAATCGGAAAGCGTGGTGATTAAGGTATCGATGGGGATAGTGAATGTCTCGAATCTTCACGACATTACACTCCTGCTACGCAGCAGCAGCATTGCATTGAGCAATGCGAAACAAGACAAAACCAGTGTCTGTATTTATAGCCTTGAAATGGGCAAAGCATCGAGACATCGCACCAAGATGTTAGCGCGGATGAACCGAGCGATTGAGCTTCAACAGTTCGAACCGTTTTATCAGCCTATTATTGATCTGGAATCTGGCTCGACCATAGGAGCAGAAGCTTTAGCTCGCTGGATAACGGATGAAGGGGTGATCTCGCCACTCGAGTTCATTCCTCTCGCGGAAGAGAGCGGGCTCATTGACGATATCGGAAAACAAATTCTGCATAAGTCGTGTCGAGATACAGCCATCGCGATTGAGTCAGGAAAATGGAGCAAGGACTTCTCGATTCACGTCAACCTGTCGGTCGTTCAGCTAAGCGAAAGTGGCTTTGTGGAACAAGTAAAAGGCACGTTGCGAGACACAAATCTGCCAGCAAGCAACCTGACACTAGAGATCACCGAATCACGCATCGTCGACAACGACCCGACCATCATCGATAACATGCTGACTCTAAAAGCACTAGGGATATCAATTGCGATTGATGACTTTGGTACCGGCTATTCGTCACTGGCTTATTTACACAAACTGCCATTTGATTGCTTAAAGATCGATCGCAGCTTTGTCAGCAAACTTGATAAAGAGAACCTAGATAGCTCCATCGTCGCGGCCATCGTTAACATCACTAAGGGCTTCAAAGTAAGCTTGGTGGCAGAGGGCGTTGAAACACAGCAACAGGCTGAACTTCTCAAGCAGCTGCAGTGCCCGCTTGCTCAAGGCTTCTTATACAGTCGCCCAGTTCCGTTTGACCAATGGCCTACCGACCTCATCAACTCCAAGCAAAGTGCCAAGGTCAAACAAAATACCACTGAGAGTCTCACCTAAACCAGGCAGAAATCGAATGAGTCAGATACAAAAATGCCAGCATGATGCTGGCATTTTTTATTGTTCTATTCTCTATCGAGCGATTAGATAACGCGAGAGAATTGCTGTTGGCGAGCCTTTGCACGTAAGTATTTATCAAAACACATACAGATGTTACGGATCAGCAAGCGGCCACGCAGAGTAACGCGGATTTCTTTATCATCGACTTCAACCAACTCATCGTTGATAAAAGTTTGTAGAAGCTCTAAATCTTCTTTGAAGTAGCGATTAAAGTTAACCGAGAACTCAGATTCGATCATTGTTTTATCAAGCTTGAAGTTACAAATCAGCTGCTTGATCACTTCACGACGTAGAAGGTCGTCACTGTCTAGAGCAACACCTTTCCAAAGTGCATGACGCAGGTCATTCACCTGAGCGTAGTACTTCTTCAGCTCTTTCTGATTTTGTGCGTAAGCATCACCAACCATAGAAATCGCAGAAACACCGAAACCAATTAAGTCAGCTTCACCTTGGGTGGTGTAGCCTTGGAAGTTACGATGCAGAATACCTTCACGCTGTGCTACGGCTAGCTCATCTTCAGGTAGTGCGAAGTGATCCATACCAATGAACTGGTAACCCGCTCCCGTTAGCGTCTCGATGGTATCTTGCAAGATAGCCATTTTCTCTTTCGCTTCAGGTAGATCTTCGTCTTTAATCTTACGCTGCGCCGCAAACAGCTGAGGCATGTGTGCGTAGTTAAATACCGATAAACGGCCCGGCTTCATTTCTAACACTTGCTTCAATGTTTCAGCGAACAAAGCTTGAGTCTGCTTTGGTAGGCCGTAGATCAAATCCAGGTTAGTTGAACGGAAGCCTAGCTCTTTCGCTCGTTTAACCATCGCAATGATGAAATCTTCATCTTGCTCACGGTTAACCAGTTTCTGCACTTCTTTATTGAAGTCTTGCACGCCAATGCTCAGGCGGTTGAAGCCTTCGTTACGCAGGTGGTCAAGTACGTCTAGCTCAATCTCACGCGGGTCAACTTCAATACTGATTTCAGCGTCAGCAGTGAAATTAAATTCCTCACGCAGAATCATCATCAAGCGAGTAATTTGTGTTTTGGTCAAGAACGTTGGCGTACCACCACCGAAGTGCAATTGCGTCACTTCACGGCCATTCAACAAAGAGGCGCGCTGGCGGATTTCATGTTCAATCACATCAAGGTACTCATCCGCTTTATGCGAGTGACGAGTAATGACTTTATTACAACCACAGTAGTAACAAAGCTTATGACAGAACGGGATATGCACGTAAAGAGAGAGTGGACGCTCAGGGTACTGAGTACACGCCATGTCGTAATCAGCGACGGTAAACGCTTCATGAAACTCCAACGCTGTTGGATATGAAGTGTAACGAGGTCCCGAATAGTTGTACTTGTTTAAGATCTCTTGATCCCAAACGATTTGCTGATTCGTTGTTACTGGCTTGCTCGACATAGCGGTAATTCCAATTTAGATCCGCGAGAACCTAAGGTCTCTCAAATCATTTTACATACATTAAAATATAGACGGGTTATTTTGCCACACGACCAGTAAGGTCGTTCCAAGACAAAATCAATTTTTCAGACAAAAACTCAGAACTGCTAGCTTGATCACTAACAAAGCGTCGGGATTAACGAGACGCAAAAGGTAAGAAGGCTCATTTAACACTATCTATAAAGATAAGGTGTCTCAAGAACACCCTGTATTAAACAAGCCTCTATTTTAAATAGTCTTAGCGACTAGATCATCTGAATGTTGATTTGGTTGTTGAGAGGTTTAACCTTCTCTTGCAACCTTTTCAAATCTTCAATGACCGCATCATTCAAGCGAGTCTCCGCCTTATGGCGTGTGAGATTCTGCTGCATGCGCTCTTTCTTCGTCAGTTCCTGCCTTCCGTCTCCGCGAGCCATATCTTTTACGATATGGTACAGCTCAGAAAGAGCAGGATACTCAGAATCAAAATCGACACGCTCATCACCCTGAACATTATCCATAATGATACACACTCGGATACTGATCTCAGGTAAGTCACATTGCCCTTGAATGCCCGCTAAGCACAAAGTATTTACGTTTTCGTAAATCGTCGCGTTGCGTTTTTCAATGGCTAGTGCTTGATGCTGCTTTTGCAACTCCGTCTGCTTCTTCACTTGAAGTAGAAGGTAACCTGCGTAAGAGCCCAAGCCGAGAATGATAATTCCACCAGCAATTGCTAATAAGGTTACGTTCACTGGCTATTAACCTTTAAAGCTGTCTAAATCGAAATCTTCGAATTGAGATAGCAAGTCTTCGTCAGAGCTCGCTTTCTTCTTAGAGGCAACCGGTGCTTCTTCGAAGATCTCTTCTTCATCGTCTTCTGGCTCTAGTAGACCTAAGCGGCCCATTAGGTGTTCGATACGATCAAGTTTCTCATCAACAAACTTCTGTAGACCAGCACCTAGGTTTTCACCATTTTCGATACGATCTAGCAGTGTGTTCAGTTGAGCGTCATTCTCAAGCATCTCTAACTCTTGTTCGTTAGATAGCTTGCGCTCTTGTTTAGTCGGCTTCTTCGCTGGTTCAACGATCAGCGGAATTTTTTTCTTGCTGCCTAAACGTGGATCACGAGCTTGTGCAGCTTTACGCTGTTTTGCTTCGCTACCATCTGAGTGACGGCTGCCAGACTTAAGGCCTTTACGCTTTTTAACACGCTTACGTTCACGACCTTCAACATCAGATTCACTACGGTTACGAGTAACCATAGGCTCCGGAGCGCCAAGTGCTCCCGGCTTTCTTGATTTCTTACTACGACCCATTACTGCACTTTCCTCAGTAAAATTACATCATTTCCAAAAAATTCTAGTTCGAGCTTATCCCGCTCTGCCAAAAACTGGAATGTTTGACGACTAAAGAAGACGACATGTGTCGGGTCATTCTTGTAGTGCCAACCAGCAAACGCGTCTACGTCTATTACTAGTTTAGTCATAAGACCAATCCAGCCCTTGGGTTTAACTAAATTCAACCATTGCTGCCACACTTTGTCTGGGTGATAAAGATGCTCTATCACCTCCGTGGCAGTCATAAAGTCATACGTTTTTTCCAACACAGAGGGTTCTGGGTGGTAATAGATATCGTACAACTCCATGGTGTGTCCGGCTTCTTCTAACATAATAGATAGCGTAGGGCCTGGGCCACAACCAAAATCCAACCCTTGTGAGTTAGATGAAATTTTGTCTGTTAGTGGATCCGCGATGCGAGATAAAAAGCGGCGATAGCCTGCATCACTAGGATCGTTCTCATGGAGATCATAGTGTGCTTTTTCTTCTTTTGCTTCTAACCTTTGTTCAGGTTTAACAAATACCAGTTCACATTGCTGACACTGCAGATAGGCTCTGCGTTTGTCTTCAAAATAGTGATTCACGCCTTGGTGATGGCATAAGGGACAAGTATACATAGCACATCCTTAAACAGGGATGCGAAACATACCAGAAACTGAGTTTATAGTGGAGAGGTATTGGGTGTTTTTTCATCAAATCAATAAAAAAAGCGATAGGAAAACCTATCGCTCTCTAAATCTGCCTATATCGGCCAAAATTTGCATACTCAACTTGGTACACAAATCTCCATTTGTTATTGGTGCTTTCCATGCCAAATTTGTTTGTTGTTCATCGTCCTGATGAGTTTTGGCTATCCTTTTCTAACACCTTGTTGCTGGGCTGTCCTAGCCTGATCCATTTCTGTCTATACCGTTAGACTAGATGATCATCCATATCTAAGTCAGCTCCTAGCTGATGGCGGTTACTTTACCGTGTTACAAAAAGACTACAAGAGTGCGACTTCACACTTTTGTACACAAATCGATCACACATTGATAAATCAGACATAAACACAAAACGCATTAATAAAACCAATACAAAAGAAAACGCCCCGACCATTACTGATCGGGGCGTCTCTTCAATCTCGCTCGAACGTACATTCCTTTACTCTGGCTAAGAGCAAGAAACCGACAAATTAGTGTAAACCACCAACGTACTTCGATAAGGTATCAATATCAGCGTCTGTTAACTTTTTAGCTACATCACGCATCATCGCATTCATGTCGTTATTACGATCACCATCGCGGAATTTTTCAAGTTGAGCCTTGATGTAATCTGCGTGCTGACCTGAAATCTTAGGGAAACCAGAAAGTTCGGTACCATTACCACGAGGGCCATGACAAGCAATACACGCCGTTACCCCGCGTTCTGCGTTACCCGCTGTGTAAAGAACCTTACCTTCATCTACTACATTTTCAGGAGTAGAGTTACTAGAGATAGGTAGAGAGGCGTAGTATGCCGCTAGGTCAGCCATATCTTCTTCAGATAAAGGCATCGCCATTGCACCCATTACAGGTTCGTAACGACCTTGCTTACCACCACTTGTCATACCTAGCTTAAGCTCTTTTAACTGCTTCTCTAGATACTTCTCATGTTGACCAGCCAGCTTAGGGTACTGAGTGATCAGGCTGTTGCCGTCAGCACCGTGGCAGGCAACACATGTTTGTGATTTGGCTTTACCAGCTTCAATACTACCTTGAGCCCATACTGAGCAGCTGGCTAAAAGACTCAAAATTAGCGCTAATTTCTTCATGACATTCCATTATAATTATCAAGCTTCCAGTACCACTCTATGTTGCCACTCATGGTACAATAGGCGACCTTATGCCGAGCACGGTTATTTTACACAAATTCACAAAAAAGTAATCAATCGACTACACAAAGTCGAGATGGAGTTAACAGTGAGCGTAAAAATTCATTATCAAAACACGCATTTCATTACCAGTGCACCTGATATTCGTCATTTACCAGAAGACGAAGGGATCGAAATTGCGTTTGCAGGACGCTCCAATGCTGGTAAATCTAGCGCGCTAAATCGCGTTACAAACCAAAAAAGCTTGGCGAAAACCAGTAAAACACCCGGTCGAACTCAGCTAATCAACCTATTTAAGGTAACGGACGGTTGTCATATCGTCGATTTACCTGGATATGGCTTTGCTCAAGTACCACTTGAGATGAAGAAAAAATGGCAGAAGTCGCTAGGTGAATACCTACAACGACGTGAAAGCCTGAAAGGTTTAGTGGTATTGATGGATATCCGTCACCCAATGAAAGACCTTGACCAACAAATGATCTACTGGGCTATCGATAGCCGCATCCCAGTACAGGTTTTGTTAACAAAAGCAGACAAACTGAAAAGTGGTGCGCGTAAAGCACAGCTACTGAAAATCCGTAACGATGCAAAATCTTTCGGTGGTGATGTTGCGGTTGATGTCTTCTCATCAATGAAGGGCATCGGCGTTGACCAACTGCGTGCCAAGATGGATGAGTGGTTTGCGCCTGCGCTTGCAGACCAACTGATCGATGAGTTAGCAGACGAAGAACACAACGATTCAGAGTAGTCTCTATATAGAGGGGGACTAGCTCGCCACTATCAAGTGTTCGCACCTTATCAATGCCCCTCCTTATATAGGCGGGGTATTTTTTTCTGTAAATTCGTGAGTTAAAGCGACCAACAATATCTCTTCGATGGCACAATCCATCCAGATCACCGCCGAAGCACTGAAATACAGCACCGAGAAACAACAGAAAATCATGGATTACATTGAGCATTCACCGACTCAATACACTGATAAATAAGGCGTGATCCATCAATCCTTTATCGATAACTTGTAAAATAAAAGTTATTTCAAGTGATAAAACAATCGACTTAGAGACGGATTTAAATTACCAAAATCTGATCGAATTCCAGATCTAAGGCAAATCAGGGGTTTATCACTGTGCTTGAGAAAGTGTAATAAAAGGCACTAAAAATGAGAGGTTTTACGGGGTAATTGCAGGGTGGAAATATTTTTCTTTCGCACAAGAAAAAACGCCCCAGTCAAATACTGACTGGGGCGGCTGAATCAGCCTAATCCAATAACGTGAAACAAAAGGTCTGAAAGATAGAACATCTTACCTCTGTACCCTACGAGATTTAATGTACAACAATTGCTCAGAAATGAAAACAACTTTTGTAGTTTTTTTTCATGAATGTTTTATTAAAACACCTAAATTCTTATTACGACTTAACTTTATTTGAGACAAAAAAAAGCCAGTGTTTGTGCACTGGCTCATACTAATTTGCTTATTAAGGTCAAAAACTGATTAGTGGGCTTGATCCCAGTTGTCACCGTGGCCAGCTTCCGCGACAAGCGGCACTTCTAGCTCTGCAGCGGATTCCATCAATTCTTGTACTTTACTTTCAATTTCGGCTAAAGATGACTCTTCCACTTCAAACACCAATTCATCGTGTACCTGCATAAGCAGTTTTACACGACCATCGCCTTCCGCTTGAATCCACTCATCCACCAACAACATCGCTTTCTTAATGATGTCCGCTGCTGTGCCTTGCATTGGCGCATTGATCGCCGCGCGTTCAGCAGCTTTACGACGCATGCCATTACGAGATTGAATCTCAGGAAGGTGCAGTCGACGACCGTAAATGGTTTCAACGAAGCCTTGCTCTGAAGCAGCACTGCGCGTGTCTTCCATATACTGCATTACGCCAGGGTAACGCTCGAAGTAAGTGTCCATGTAGTGCTGTGCTTCGCCACGAGGAATACCCAGTTGCTTAGCCAAGCCAAAGGCACTCATACCGTAGATAAGACCGAAGTTAACGGCTTTAGCACGACGACGTTGTTCAGTGGTCACACTCTCAATATCAACACCAATGATCTCAGCAGCCGTTGCCGCGTGGATATCTTTGCCTTGTTGGAATGCTTCCAGAAGCGCTTTATCACCCGAAAGGTGCGCCATGATACGCAATTCAATTTGAGAGTAATCGACCGCTAGAATCTTCCAACCATGTTGTGCAACGAATGCTTGGCGGATACGACGGCCTTCTTCATTACGAATTGGGATGTTCTGTAGGTTTGGATCAGTAGAAGACAAACGACCCGTCGCCGTTACCGCTTGGTGGTAAGACGTATGAACACGACCAGTTTCAGCGTTGATCATCTTCGGCAGCTTATCGGTGTAAGTTGATTTCAGCTTCGCAAGACCACGATACTCAATGATCAGCTTAGGTAGCGGGTAATCCAGCGCAAGTTCTTGCAGCACTTCTTCATTGGTTGAAGGTGCGCCTGATGGCGTTTTCTTGATAACAGGCAAGCCCATTTTTTCAAAAAGGATCGCTTGCAGCTGTTTTGGTGAGTTCATGTTGAACTCTTGCTCTGCAATCTCGTAAGCTTTCTGCTCTAGCTCATCAAGACGAACCGCAATCTCTTGCGATTGAGCGCCTAGCAACATGTCGTCGATGAATACACCTGTGCGTTCAATACGAGACATCACTGGAATCAGTGGTACTTCGATCTCTTCATAGATGGCTTTTAGCTTTTCATCTTGCTCAATGTTTTCCATCAAACGGTTATGAAGACGTAAAGTCACGTCAGCATCTTCTGCTGCGTATGGAGACGCTTCACCCAGCTCAATCTGGTTGAAAGTAAGCTGCTTCTTACCTTTACCTGCGATTTGCTCAAATGAGATGCAGCTGTGCTGAAGGAAACGCAGCGCTAGGCTATCCATATCATGCTTGCCGCCAACGCTATTAAAAACATAAGACGCTAGCATGGTGTCGTGCTTGATGCCTTTCATCTCGATACCGTAGCGCGCTAAAACGCTCATATCGTACTTCAGGTTTTGACCGACTTTAGCCTGTGCGTCATCTTCAAGAATCGGCTTAAGCTGTTCAAGTACCCAATCACGGTCGAGTTGTTGAGGTGCATCTAGGTAATCATGGGCAACCGGTACGTAAGCGGCAACGCCTTCTTCGGTTGCGAATGATAGACCAACAAGGTTAGCCACCATGTAGTCCAAGCTATCTGTTTCAGTATCAAAGGCAAACACCTCTGACGCTTTCAGTTTCTCTAGCCACGCATTAAAAGAGGCTTCATCTAAGATGGTTTCGTAGTTGCTGCGATCAATGGTCACGGCAGAGGTGTTCATTTCTACGGTAGAAGTGGTTGATGCCGTGCTGCTGCGCACTGCACCCGACTTCTCATCCGCCTCAACCACACCGCTGCCGCCTTCAAGTAGCTCGTTCAACCAAGATTTGAAGACCAGTTGACCGTATAGCTTAATCAGCTCATCCGTATTTGGTTGTGCTTTTACAAGCGACTCAGGTGTCTCTTCTAACTCGACGTCCAGTTTGATCGTTGCAAGCTCGTAAGACATCTCAGCGTTGTCTTTATTATCAATCAGCTTCTTAGCCATGGTTTTTGAACCACGGAAGCCAAGAGCGGCAATATCATCCAGGTTTTGATACAGCTTTTCGATGCTACCAATGCCTTGTAGTAGAGCAGTTGCTGTTTTGTCACCAACACCTGGAACGCCAGGAATGTTATCCACTTTATCGCCCATCAGTGCAAGGTAGTCGATAATCAGCTCAGGTGGGATGCCAAACTTCTCTATCACGCCTTCGCGATCCATAACCACGTTGGTCATGGTGTTGATCAAAGTAACGTTGTCATCAACCAGCTGCGCCATATCTTTATCGCCAGTACTGATCAAAACCGGCATGCCCGCTTTAGATGCTTGAGAAGCTAGCGTACCAATCACATCATCCGCTTCAACTCCGGGAATAGAGATAAGTGGCAAACCCATTGCACGAATCACATTGTGCAAAGGCTCAATCTGGCAACGAAGATCATCAGGCATAGGTGGACGATTTGCCTTGTACTCTGGGTACATGTCATCACGGAACGTCTTTCCTTTCGCATCAAAAATTACCGCAATACGATCAGAAGCAAATTGACGCATCATGCTGCGCAGCATGTTAACTACACCGTAAACAGCGTTAGTTGGGATATCACCATTGCTCATTGTGCCAGGGTAAGCATGGAACGCGCGATATAGGTAAGAAGAGCCATCGATCAGAATCAATGGATTATCAGGAATACGAGCCATAATGTTTGTGTATCCAGTAAGTACAGAAATTATCTGTTAAGAATGCCACGTCTGTTGGTTGGATTCCACGTTGTCGATCTGTATCCGTTCACTCGGTTGTGTTCGTTATAATCGATTTGTTGTTATTTTTTGTTCTTAGACGCAAGCGTTCTGTGGATAACTCTGTTTATATTATTTATCCACCCTGTTGAGAACTAAGGTGAACAACTCAAAAAACACCAATAAACAAATGAAAATAAAGAATAATTTTACAGATCGAACAGATGATCAACGATCTTTTCTCGATCTTGCGTTGTGGAAAAGAATGCTGATGGCGTTTTATTCATAAAAACACGTGCCACTAAATATGCATCTTGTTGAAATGGTAGGTATAAAAAAAGCGACACCCGAAGATGTCGCCTAGCAAAAACCGGTAAAGCCATTCAAATTGAATACCACAGCTTTACCTAAAAGCTATAAATTACACTGGAAGCAATGTGAGCAATGTCGTGTCAAAAAGAACTTAGTACAAGTTCGCGAGAATTCTGTTGGGTAACCAAGTAGATACTTGAGTACTTAACATCCTTGTGAACATTTCCTCATTCCCTAAGACGAAGTTAATAATAATGATTCTCATTTAATAGTCAACAATTAAATGATAATAAATCTCATTTGATTTATAAACCGTTAACAGCAGTGCTTAAATTTGCTTCAAAAAATGGATTCTATGGTCATTAATGTCTTCTTTTTCTTCAAATCTTTCGATTAGGTAACCGTTTCTCAATAACAGGCGCAACATTGCAGGGAACTGGTTACGAGACTTAACCTTTAACTGTCTGTAGCCCTGCTCTTTCGCCCACTGTTCCTGAACGTCTAATTGCGCCTGTGCAACGCCTTTGTTCCTCGCGAGCGGTGACACGCCACCAAACCAGCTGTAAAAAGTATCTTGATCCAATTCATAGCCGATCTTAAAGCCAAGCAACACGCCAGCTTCTTCAGCCACTAAGATAAGGCTCTTTTTCCCTGCCAGCCGCTCTGACAGAGAAGCGACACTCTCTTTTTTAGCGAACTCAGAGATCTGCTCGACCACAGACACCACTTCTTCTAAAGAACCTTCACGTACGACAACTGACATCTTATTCATCCTTATAAACGAAAGGGCTGGCACAATGGCCAACCCTTTACTGATCACTTAAGTGAGATCTACACGGTTACTTTTCTTTTAAATGCTCAGCAGCTTGTGCGTTATCTTCAGCAAGCCACTCTGCGACATCTTTAGCGAAGTAAGTAAGAATGCCATCAGCGCCAGCACGCTTAAAGCACAACAGTGATTCCATGACGGTTTCGCGCTCTTTCAGCCAGCCGTTTTGAATCGCCGCTTTGTGCATCGCGTATTCACCAGATACTTGGTAAGCAAACGTAGGCGCTTGCAGTTCGTGCTTAACACGACGAACAATATCAAGGTAAGGCATGCCTGGTTTCACCATCACCATGTCCGCACCTTCATTAAGATCCATCGCGACTTCATGAATCGCTTCATCGCTGTTGGCTGGATCCATCTGGTAGTTCTTCTTGTTACCACCTTTCAGGTTCGAAGCACTGCCAACTGCATCACGGAATGGGCCGTAGTAGCACGATGCATATTTTGCAGAGTACGCCATAATCTGAGTATGAATATGGCCCGCTTCTTCTAACGCTTCACGGATCTTACCAATGCGACCATCCATCATATCTGACGGTGCAACCACATCCGCACCCGCTTCAGCGTGTGATAATGCTTGCTTGATCAAGACTTCAGTCGTCTCGTCATTCATCACGTAACCATCTTCATCGATGATGCCGTCTTGGCCGTGAGTGGTGAACGGGTCTAGTGCTACGTCAGTAATAACGCCAATGTTTGGCACATGCTCTTTTAGTAAACGTACAGCGCGCTGCACCAAACCTTCTGAGTTATGAGCTTCAGCTGCACATAAACTTTTAGCATCTTGGTTCACGACTGGAAATAGAGCAATCGCAGGAACACCCAGCTTTGACAGGTAATCTGCTTCCTCGAGCATGTAGTCGATCGACAAGCGTTCAACACCTGGCATTGACTCGACAGGCTCGCGGCGGTCTTTACCCATCAGGATAAACATTGGGTAGATTAGATCATCCACAGACAATTGATTTTCTGCCATTAGGCGACGGCTAAAGTCGTGCTTACGCATACGGCGCATACGGCGACCTGGGAATTGACCTTGAATTGAAACAGACACTAGATTCTCCTTGCCTAGTCTAAGCACCGAAATACTTAGATATGAAAAGTGCTAAATACAGGCAAAAGCATATCACTGATGGCTCAGGACGCTAGCAGTAAAATATGAAACCCACTCAAAAATAGGGATAAATGGCAAAAAATGACCTTCTCCTCACACTGCCGTATACTCATGACAACTCAGTAAAGACCGCTTTCAGGACAAAACAATGATCGACACCCATGCTCATATTTACGCTAGTGAATTCGATGAAGACCGCGAACAAGTCGTGCAGCGCGCACTGGCTCAAGGGATTGATACCATTCTATTGCCGAACATCGATTTAGAATCTATCGAGCCAATGTTAGCGACGGAAGCTCAGTTTCCTGATGTGTGCCGTTCAATGATGGGCTTACACCCTTGTTATGTGGATGCGAATATCGAGCAAACCCTAAAAACCATTCGAGCTTGGTTTGATAAGCATGACTTTATCGCCGTGGGTGAGATTGGTATCGACTTGTACTGGGATAAAACCTTCAAGGCTGAACAAGAGATGGCGTTTGTGACTCAACTGCAGTGGGCAAAAGAGCTTGATTTACCTGTGGTGATCCACACTCGTGATTCCATTGAAGAGACACTTGCCCTACTTCGTAAAGAACAAGATGGCAGCTTACGCGGGGTATTCCACTGCTTTGGTAGCAGCTTAGAGGAAGCTCAAGCGATCAACGAGCTAGGCTTTCATTTAGGTTTAGGCGGCGTTTCGACCTTTAAGAACTCTGGGATGGACAAGGTGATCCCACATCTCGATATGGATTACGTCATTCTAGAGACAGATTGCCCATACTTGGCACCAACACCGAATCGCGGTAAACGCAATGAACCAGCCTACACAGAATTAGTAGCAAAACGCATCGCCGAATTACGCGGAATTACCCTTGAAGAAGTCGAAAACATAACCACAAAAAATGCTAAGGCATTGTTTAATTTATGACAAATCTATTAATAAGTAATTATTACGGATTTTTCCTGAATTTATTTGAGAAAGCTAAGTGACATGTATAGTATCAACCACCTGCATATAGAGGTAGTTGATTATGTGTGACCATTCACAACACTTACAACGTCAACATCGAACCCTATGGCATAAAATTTTGGGCATCAAAGAGCTCTATATATGTCAGAACTGTGGCTATCAGTTAAAGATTCGATAAACAGACATAATAAAAAAGCGGCCCTAGGCCGCTTTTTTATTATGTGATTTTTACTGAAGCATTCCGAATCAAGATTCAGCTTCTTCCTCTTCATCCGCATCTGGCTTACGCGTATAAAAGCGTGCGAAAAACAGACCAATCTCAAACAGAATACACATTGGAATCGCCAACAGTGTTTGCGAGATCATATCTGGTGGTGTCAGCATCATACCGATGATGAAAGCACCCACCACAATGTAAGGACGCTTTTCAGACAGAGATTGAGGCGTTGTTGCCCCCGTCCAACACAACAAGATAATCGCAACAGGCACTTCAAAGGCAATACCAAAAGCAAAGAACAGCGCGAGTACAAAATCAAGATAGCTTGAGATGTCGGTTGCGAACTCTACTCCCCCTAATGATATGGCCGTAAAAAAGCCAAATACCAACGGGAATACAATAAAGTAAGCGAACGCCACACCACAGTAAAACAGCAATGAACTTGAAGCCAATAGCGGCATGATCAAGCGTTTTTCATGCTTGTATAAACCCGGAGCAACAAAAGCCCACACCTGATACAAAATAAACGGAACCGCGAGGAATATAGACGCGATCAAGGTTAATTTCAGCGGTGTGAAAAATGGCGATGCAACATCGGTTGCGATCATCGTCGCCCCTTCCGGTAGACGATCTACCAAAGGTGCTGATACGAATTCATAAATATCATTAGCAAAATAAATTAGCCCGACAAATATCACTAGCACCGCGACAATCGCACGTAGTAGGCGATTACGTAGTTCTAGAAGGTGGCTAATTAAAGGCTGTGTCTGCTCAGTCGAAGACATGTCAAACCTCTTAAACAGGAAGATCGAAAAGGAGCCGCGCGTGTATCTATCCAGTTGAATTGGTATCCACTTGAATAGTTATTTACTTAAATAGCTGTCTACTTAAATAACTACATAAGTATCTGGCGACTCCTCCTTGCGAGACTATTCGGCTTTCTTATCTGACGGTGCTGAAGCTTCGCTGTTGACCTGAATGGTTTCAGATTCCACAGTTTCCATGACACTAGGTTTAGTCTCACTTGGCTTATCAGACTCAGGCTTAGCATACGGACGTTGAACCTCAGCAGCGGCCTGCTTGAGTTCATCGACTGACGCTTTAAGGTCTGGAGATAAATCTTCCATACCCATTTTTTCCGCCTTGCGTAGGTTTTCTTGCAGCTCTTGCACCTTAAGCTCATGAGAAAGTTCATCTTTCACACTGTTTGCCATGCTTTTCGCTTGTCCAACAAACTTGGAAATACTGCGAATCGCCACGGGCAAACGCTCAGGCCCTAAAACCACTAACCCAACGACAGATATTAATACCAGTTCCCAAAAACCGATATCAAACACGATTTACGCCTGCTCTTTGTCTTTCTTTGTTTCAGCAGTTGTTTCAGCGTGAGCTTCTGTCTTCTGCTGTTCAATATTCTTTGGTTCGAAGTCTGCATCTTTCTTATCTGCAGGCTTGTCTTCATCGCTCATCGCTTTTTTGAAGCCTTTAACCGCTGAACCTAAGTCACCACCCATACCGCGCAGTTTCTTTGTTCCGAATAGCAAAATTACAATTACAGCAATGATTAGAAGTTGCCAAATACTGATACCACCCATTGTCATTGTCCTCGGGTCTGTCTACACATAAAAATATTAAGAGAGTCTACTGTCTAACGACGGTAAGCTCGCCAACTAAGCAACCAAAATGTGACACCTGCGATGCCACAGCCCATAGATAGCTGCTCATAAGGGCTTGAAACTAATATTGCGGAGCATACGACTAAAGTGGCTCCAACGCCAAACAAAAACTTTCCAGTTGCTTGCTGACGCTTACTATCTCGGTAACCTTGATAAAGCTGATCCATTCTGTGGTTCATCGCTTTACCTTGGCGCAAGCTGTCATAAAGTAGCTCTGGCAGCTCTGGCAGTTTTTCTGCCCAGAATGGCGCACGCTCTTTTACTGCGTTGATCACAGCTTGCGGCCCCACCTGATTCATCATCCAGGTTTCAAGGAAAGGCTTCGCCGTTGCCCACAAATCAAGTTGCGGATACAGCTGACGGCCTAGGCCTTCGACATACAACAAGGTCTTTTGCAGAAGCACCAACTGAGGTTGAACCTCCATGTTGAAACGTCTTGCTGTATTAAATAAGTTTAGCAACACATGGCCAAATGAGATCTCGCCAAGTGGTTTTGCAAAGATTGGCTCACACACCATACGGATCGCGAACTCAAAATCATTGACGTTAGTGTCGTGTGGCACCCACCCCGAATCAACGTGTAGCTCAGCAACTTTACGGTAATCTCGATTGAAGAAAGCCAACAAGTTCTCTGCTAAATAGCGCTTATCTTCGCTATTGAGCGTACCAACAATGCCACAATCCAAACCAATCCACTGAGGGTTATCTGGATTCTCTGGGTTAACAAATACGTTGCCCGGGTGCATGTCTGCATGGAAAAAGCTATCTCGGAATACTTGGGTGAAGAATACCGTCACACCGCGTTCCGCGAGCAATTTCATGTTGGTGCCGTTGGCTTCTAGCGTCTCAATATCGGAGACTTGAATACCATAGATTCGCTCTGACACCATCAGGGTTTCGCTGCTTAGATCAGGGATAACCTCTGGAACATACAGCTCTTCACTGCCTTCAAAATTACGTCGCAGTTGAATGGCATTGGCCGCCTCACGGCGCAGGTCGAGTTCATCAAGTAACGTTTTCTCGTACTCGTGAACCACTTCAACCGGTTTCAAACGACGTGCTTCAGGAAGCGACTTAGCGACTATACGCGCCATTCGGTGCATCAGTTTTAGATCTGCGTCAATCACCGGGCGAATATCAGGTCGAATTACCTTCAGAACAATCTCACGACCGCTCTCTTTAAGCTTTGCGGTATGCACCTGAGCGATAGAAGCAGAAGCCAGTGGCTCGATATCAAAGTCGGTAAACCAGTTGTCTAAACTGCCACCCAACGCCTTTTCCATATCTTGCTTCGCCAGTTGACCATCAAACGGCGCAACTTGGTCTTGCAACAACGCCAACTGATCGGCGATATGAGGAGGGAACAGATCACGACGTGTCGACATCATCTGTCCAAACTTGATCCACACTGGACCAAGTTCTTGCAGCGCAAGGCGCAAGCGATGACCCAACTCTTTATCTTGATGCTTGTTCTTGAGCCAAAACAGTGACTTTCGCGCCAACAAAGGGGCTTTAGTCAGTTGGTGTTCCGGCATCAACTCATCAAGGCCGTATTCCAACTGTACCTTGATAATATGATAAAGACGTTTCAGTTCTGTTGGGGTCATGCTTTCTCCAACAGAGCGTTCAACTTAGCTTCAAGGCGTGCAGCTGAGCTTTTCACGTCGTCAACCTGATCGCAAAAATGTGCCACCTCTAATGGCGCTGGAGCGATCTTCCACTCTTCAGTCAGAACCTGAGCGAAGTGGTTTTGATGTTTGGTCGCTTGCTTAGCCACAAGGCCACCAACATTCTTAACGCCTTGGACCAAGGTATGAGCCACCACATCACCTGTCACGCGAGACAACCACTCTTCCAAGTCAGGTTTGCAGTCTGTCATCAGCTGAGAAAACTTCTGTGCCAACTGAATATCACCTTCCAAAATCAACTTATCTTGCTTGATAAGCTTAGTGATATTCGATTGCTCACGCAGTTCTGGCAATACGGATAGGTTCAAAGATAAGTAGCAATCAGGTTGCCCTTCGTACTCTGACAACACATCAATTTGTTGGCTGAAAACGAACGTAAGTGTTTTATTCAACTCTTTCAAATTGACTTGAATGATCTGCCCTTTTAAACGAGACAAACGACGAACCAGTGCTGGGTCATCGTTTACTAGCGTATTCAAAGAGGTTTCAATAACCGCGGTTACCAATGGATCAAATGGCATGACTGTCCTTACCTTTGAAAACGGATAAGCCTTAACCTATCCGTTCTATCTTTATTCTTATTTTCGATCTAACACGCTCAAAGCGCTTGCTACCAAGTTCAACTAGAACTTGTAACCTCGGTGCAGCGCAACAATGCCACCCGTTAGGTTGTAGTATTTCGTATTCTCAAAGCCGGCTTCTTGCATCATGCCTTCCAGTGTTTCTTGGTCTGGGTGCATGCGGATAGATTCTGCAAGGTAGCGGTAACTGTCTGCATCGTTAGCAATCAACTCACCCATTTTTGGCAATAGGTGGAATGAGTATGCATCGTACACTTTAGAAAGAGGCTCAAGCACTGGCTTAGAAAACTCTAGAACCAATAGACGACCGCCCGGCTTAAGCACGCGGTACATAGAACGAAGTGCTTTATCTTTATCGGTTACGTTACGCAGACAGAAGCTGATAGTAATGCAATCGAAGTAGTTGTCTGGGAAAGGCAACTCTTCAGCATTCGCTTGTACGTAATGTACGTTGCCAACAATACCGCTATCACGCAGCTTATCGCGGCCAACATTCAGCATTGAATTGTTGATATCAGCAAGAACTACGTGGCCTTTTTCACCAACGATGCGCGAGAATTTCGCCGTCAGGTCACCAGTACCACCACCAAGGTCTAGAATACGCTGACCAGGGCGAACGCCACTGCAATCAATCGTGAATCGTTTCCACAAACGGTGAACACCACCCGACATTAAGTCATTCATGATGTCGTATTTAGCGGCTACAGAGTGAAATACCTCTGCTACTTTCGCGACTTTTTCGTCTTTCGCGACTGTTTCGAAACCAAAGTGTGTGGTTTCTGACTCTACTGCTGAATTTGTCTGCACGCTTGTGTCCATAATGCTGTTATCTACCATGGTAAGTTCTCATCGACAGCACGCTCCGTGTTTAGAGGCGCTGCGGCCGATTAGTTTACTTTATCCTCAGCGGGTTGTCTTTCTACTAAGGAGGCATTTTCTGAAAAAGCCTCATTTTGCGCCATTTCGGCCAAACCAATCGAGATCGGTTTCTTCACTTCAACACCCAATTGCTTGAAGCTTTCGGCCTGACGAATCACGTTGCCTCGCCCTGTGACTAGCTTATTCATCGCCCCTTGATAACTTTGGTTTGCTCTATCAAGTGAGCTGCCAAGGCCTTCCATATCATCAACAAACAGGCGCAGCTTGTCGTAAAGCTTGCTCGCACGTTCTGCGATAACCTGTGCGTTCTGGTTCTGTCTGTCGTTACGCCACAGGTTATCAATGGTACGCAGTGCCACCAGCAAGGTGGTTGGGCTAACCAAGATAATGTTTTGCTCCATCGCATCTTTAACTAAGCTAGGGTCGGCTTGAATCGCCACCTGAAACGCAGGTTCTACCGGAATAAACATCAACACATAATCCAAGCTCTGTATGCCTTTGAGTTGATGATAATCCTTCTGGCTCAAGCCTTTAATATGCGCGCGCAATGAAGCCAAGTGATCACGTAATGCGGCATCACGTTGTTGATCAGTTTCAGCATTGAAGTAACGCTCAAACGCCACCAAAGCCATTTTTGAATCCACCACCACTTGCTTGTCTTGTGGCAGATGCACAATCACATCTGGCTGGTAACGCTTGCCCGCATCGTTTTGCAGGTTCACTTGCGTTTGGTATTCGTGGCCTTCGCGCAGTCCTGATTCAGCAAGCACGCGAGCCAGCACCACCTCGCCCCAGTTACCTTGTTGTTTGTTGTCACCCTTTAGCGCTTGAGTCAGGTTCACCGCTTCACGCGTCATACTCTCATTAAGACGCTGCAGGTTTTTAAGCTCATGCACCAAAGTATGACGCTCTTTGGCTTCTTGGCTGAAGCTGTCGTTCACTTGTTTCTTAAAGCCTTCCAACTGCTCTCTTAGTGGAGACAACAAACCTTCTAGGCTCTGCTTATTCTGCTGATCGACCTTGGCGGTTTTGGTTTCAAACAGTTGGTTCGCTAACAATTCAAACTGCTGCTTAAGTCGTGATTCAGCTTGCTCTAGCAACTGCAGCTTTTCGCTATTGGCGAGGTTTTCTTGGTCATGCCTTGCTTCTTGCTCGCGCAGCTCGGCTTCTAATTCAGACTTATGATCTTTAAGCACATTGATCTCATCAGCGTACTGCTGGCGCTCTTGCTTTACCGCCTCAAAGTAGCGCAGTTTTTCCATTGCAGCCATCACCTTACCGTGCGCCTGCTTGAGCTCGAATGCCGCTTTGTCTCGGTCATCATCTAACTCATCGAGCTCTTGTTGCGCCTCTGCGAGTGATGCTTTGAGCTGAGCTTGCTGAGATTCATGCAACAAACGATCGGACTCTAGCTGCTGCTCGAGCAATCGCTGCTGAAAAGAGAGCTTCTGTTTAATCCACCAACCCACGACACCGCCGCTGACGAGCGCGCCAGAAATTGCAGCAATAAGCGTTGCCTGATGTTCGATAATCCATTGCATGATAATGATTTAGCCTAATTGGAAATAACTCATTAAATGGTATTTTGATACTGGATAAATGTCCAGTTTGCCGTATTAAAATTCGACAGATAGACTAGGCGCTCCGTATTCTGTCCCATCAAATTAGAATGAGTTGCCATGAACGAACGTCGTGCCTTGGGCTTTGGCCTTTCCGCAGTACTGCTGTGGTCAACGGTCGCTACCGCTTTTAAGCTGACCCTTGCTGAGTTTTCACCTATTCAAATGCTGACCATCGCTAGCATTGTGTCGTCGATTGCACTGATCGCAGTCTGCGCTTTTCAAGGCAAGCTTTCTCAGCTGAGTACAACGTTCCTTTCAAACCCTTGGTATTACCTGCTGCTCGGCTTGGTTAACCCATTGGCCTATTACCTGATTCTATTCAAAGCCTACGACCTGCTGCCCGCTTCTCAAGCTCAAGCCATCAACTACAGCTGGGCTATCACGCTAACCTTAATGGCGGCGGTTTTTCTGGGGCAAAAGATTCGTAAGCAAGATTGGATTGCGTGTACCTTCAGCTATGCGGGTGTGGTAGTTATTGCCACCAAAGGCGACGTGTTAGGAATGCAGTTCGACAGCCCACTCGGTGTGGCGCTAGCGCTGCTTTCTACTCTGCTTTGGGCGGGATATTGGATTCTCAACACCAAAAACAAGGCTGACCCAGTGGTTGGCGTGCTGCTTGGTTTCTTAGTGGCATTACCATTTGCGATCGGTTTAACCCTTTACGAAGGTGAAAGCTTTAGCCAAATCACAGCGAAGGGTTGGATGGCGGTGACTTACGTTGGTCTGTTCGAGATGGGCATTACCTTTGTGTTGTGGCTATCAGCACTCAAGCTAACCAACAATACGGCGCGTATCAGCAACCTGATTTTTGCGTCACCGTTTATCTCACTGATGCTACTTTCAACCATCATTGGCGAAGAGATTCACCCTGCAACACTGTTTGGTTTGGTACTGATCATTGCTGGCTTGGTGATTCAACAGATCAAGTTTTCAAAAAAAAAGCTGCGTAAATAAGAGCTAAAAGATTCGATTGAGCACGAAAAGCTATCGATAAAGTCGAGTCTAGAGCTAGAACAAAATATTAGATACAAAAATGGCGAGTCGTATGACTCGCCATTTTTATATAATTTAAAATCTAGTGAGTAAGCTAAAAGCTTAAACCCACTGACCTGCTGCAAAGCCAGAACTCCAACACCATTGGAAATTATAGCCGCCTAACCAACCGGTTACGTCCATCACTTCACCAATGAAATAGAGGCCAGACACGCTCTTACATTCCATGGTTTTTGAAGATAGGTGATTGGTGTCCACGCCACCTAGAGTCACTTCCGCTGTTCGGTAACCTTCCGTGCCGTTTGGTGCAATTTTCCAGTTCTCTAGATGCTCTACAATGTCATTCAGCTGCTTTTCGTTGAACTGCTTAAGCGGCTTGTCTTCCAGCTCTTTACGATCAATCAACACTTCCACAAAACGCTTCGGCAGTGCTTTCGCCAAGGTGTTTTTCAGGCTCTGATTTGGGTGCTTCTCGCGAGAGTTAGCCAGCAGCTCAGCTACATCGACTTCAGGTACTAGATTAATCGAAACCGACTGACCCGCTTTCCAGAACGAAGAAATTTGCAGAACTGAAGGACCCGATAGGCCGCGGTGAGTAAACAGCAACGCTTCTTTGAACAAGGTTCCATCTTGCGCGGTGATCTCGGCAGGAATAGCGATTCCTGAAAGCTCAGCAAAGGCTTCTTTGTCTTCTTTATGCAGAGTAAATGGCACCAAACCGGCTGTAGTCGGCATCACAGACAAGCCAAACTGCTCGGCAATCTTATAGCCAAATGGCGTCGCACCTAGTTTCGGCATCGATAAACCGCCCGTCGCCACAACCAGTGAGTCACACTCAACTTCGTCGGTATTAAGGTGCATCTTAAAGCCAGCGTCTGTTTTTTCGATGGAGTGAACATCACAACGGTAGCGTTGTTCAACTTTCGCCTGCTTACACTCGTCAAGCAGCATGCTCACGATGTCTTTTGCAGTGTGGTCATTTACACAGAACAATTGGCCGTGGTCTCGCTCTTCGAACTCAATACCGTACTTGCTCACCATCGAGATAAAATCCCAGTTGGTGTATTGAGATAAAGCTGACTTCACGAAATGAGGGTTGTTACACAGGAAGTTGTTGGCTGAAACATCATAGTTAGTGAAGTTACAACGACCGCCACCTGAGATTAAAATTTTTCTGCCTGGTTTCTTTGCATGATCAACCACCAGCACTCGTCGGCCGCGTTTACCCGCTTCCGCAGCACACATTAAGCCTGCGGCGCCCGCACCAATTACGATTACATCAAATTTTTCACTCATGTGGTTCTGCTTTTCTTCACTTTTGCAGCCCGAGTACACCCTGTTCTCGAAATGCCATCAATAAAAAAGGATGTGCATAAACAGCACATCCTTACTAATTGCTCGCTATTTTAGCGGCAATTTTAAACTTTGCAATTGATGTTCAATTGTACAATTAGCAGACAGCAGCAAAACCACTACTTAACTTAGCGAACCAACAACCGAAGCTTCACACCAGAACCTAAGCTCTACTTCACACGTACTAAAAACTCAGACGATGAAAGAAGACAGCAAGGTTACACCTAGCAGAGCGGAAGAGAGTATGAATAACTGTCTTACGCGATCGCACTTCGAAGTAAAAACTTCGTCATGATGATGGTGATACTCTTTGCTTTTGATGTAACTGAACAGGCGAACCTGTTTGGTCATATTGCCATGGGTTGTGAAAAAACCGCCTCCGTCTACTTGTTGATAAAGTAGAGGATGCGCTTCTCGCATAATATAAATGAGCGTTCTTAGCGCAGTAAAATAACGCGCCCAGTTCACGCAAGTCACAACCATTAGTGCAAATAGAATAGTGTCGCCGCTGATCATCCTTTCCTCCCTACATCTTCATAAGAAAACTCAAAAGAAAAAGATAATCAGTGTCTTTCTCGTACTACCTAAACGGCAGGAGCTTCCATAATTGAAGATGAACCATCTTTTGCCAATTGCGCTAGGTCTTTATCAATAAAGAACAGTGCTTTACCGTCTTCACCAACAAGCTCTAGCTTATCCAATACACCTTTAAACAACTTCTCTTCTTCGTGTTGCTCTGCAACGTACCATTGCAGGAAGTTAAAGGTTGAGTAGTCTTGTGTGCTGAAAGCAACGTGAGCCAGTTTGTTGATCTTTTCAGTAATCATCTGCTCATGTTCATAAGTTTCACGGAACACTGCACCAAGGCTTTCGAATTCGTGTTTCGGTGCTTCAATCGCACCCAGAATTGGCATTGCACCTGTTTCGCTTACGTAAGTGAAAAGACGCTGCATATGTTCCATTTCTTCTACTGCATGAACACGCAGAAACTCTGCTGCACCTTCAAATCCTTTGTCTTCACACCAAGCACTCATTTGTAAGTATAGATTGGATGAGAAAAATTCTAGGTTAATTTGATCATTCAGTTGCTCAACCATAGTTTTTGACAGCATTTAAGACTCCTAATTACATCCTCAATTTTCTCTACTATATCACTATTTAATGAATATCTCGCAGGCCATTAGTTAACCAATATTTCGAGCTGTCATTACGCAAGACAGTGGATATGAGATCACTTCAGCAAAAAAAGCCATCGCATAGTGCTAATCTTAAATCAGACAATGAATAAAGGAGGTAGCGATATGAGTTACAAACATATTTTGGTCGCGGTAGATTTATCAGAAGACAGCAAATTAATTGTGGATAAAGCGGTAGCATTGGCTAAGCCATTGGAAGCCAAAGTCTCTTTTATCCATATCGATATTAACTACGCAGAGCTGTATACCGGCCTGATTGATATCAACATGGCCGAAACCCAGCACAACGCGATGGAAGCGTCTCGTATTCAGCTGCAAAATTTTGCGGAGCACGCCCAATACCCGATCACCCATACCCTAGTAGGCAGTGGTGATTTGAGTCATGAGCTGTGTGACACCATCAACGAGTTCAATGTTGATCTCGTGGTTTGCGGTCACCATCAAGACTTTTGGAGCAAGCTGCTCTCTTCAACACGCCAACTGATCAACGCCTCTCCGGTTGATATGCTGGTCGTGCCTCTAAGAGATTCAGAAGACTAATGATTTAAGGTTAGGTAACATACAGCTCATATCTTATTAACGAAGTTTTACTATGAGCTATTTAGCTGGTGTTACCCTCCTATGGGCCTTCTCCTTTAGCCTGATCGGCGTTTACCTTGCGGGTCAGGTTGATTCTTGGTTCTCTGTTTTAATGCGTGTTGCCCTTGCTGGCGTCGTATTTCTTCCTTTCCTAAAGTTTCGCGGCGTATCGCGTAAGCTGATCGCTAAATTGATGGCAATTGGTGGTATCCAGCTTGGCCTGATGTACTGCTTCTACTATCAGTCTTTCTTACTGCTATCCGTTCCTGAAGTCCTTTTGTTTACTGTCTTTACCCCAATTTACGTCACGCTTATTTATGACTTTCTCAAAGGGCAATTCTCTCCGTGGTACCTAGTGACAGCGGCAATTGCGGTATTGGGCGCGGTATTCATTAAGTTCGCAGGTATTAACGAAAACTTTTTAGTCGGCTTCCTCGTCGTGCAAGGCGCGAACCTGTGCTTTGCTATTGGTCAGGTGGGCTACAAGGTGGTGATGGAGAAGGAATCGACCGAGTTGCCTCAGCGAACCGTATTTGGTTACTTCTACTTAGGGGCGCTATGTGTCGCGTCAGTGGCTTTCATGCTACTAGGCAACCCAGAGAAACTGCCCACCACCACACTTCAATGGGGAATCCTGATCTACCTTGGCTTGATTGCGTCGGGGCTGGGTTACTTTATGTGGAATAAAGGCGCGTGCATGGTGAATGCTGGCGCGCTGGCAGTGATGAACAATGCCTTGGTTCCTGCTGGTCTGGTGGTGAATATCCTGATTTGGAACAGAGATGTCGATTTGGTTCGCTTGTCTATTGGTGGCGCCGTTATCTTATTCTCTTTATTCGTCAATGAGACGTGGGTGAAGAAGCGCGTAGCAAGATCCGCAAGCAACGCTTAGCTGATTTGAACAAGCTACATGAGTCAGCTCGGATAACCCCAAAAAGCAAAAGAGCGACCTAAGGTCGCTCTTTTTAAATCATCGCTGTAGCAATAAACCATTCAAATCAACTTCAGTGGATTTGATTGTGGCTCACTACCTGAGTCTTGGTTTCAGTGAAGGCAACATCATCAAGTTGTAGGTTGATTCGTTCCAATTCACTTTCCAGCTTCTGACTTTTCTTAAACAGCTTTTGCTGCTTCTTAATCATCTTCGCCAGTTTCTTATTGTACTTCTCTTGTTTCTTAGCCGCTTTCTTCGCTTGTTTGAGTTCAGCTTTCTCATCACCGCTCGCCTTCGCCATCAGTTTTTTCAGCTTGGCTTTTTTCTGTGCGGCTTCTTTTTTGGCAAGCTCAGGGGCCATATCAGCGGCGGCTGGATCGAACATTTGTACGCTCGGTTCAATTGCCTCGTTGATTTCCGCAAGCGACAGTTCTGGTGCAGGTAATGTTTCCGCTAGCAGGCCGCATGCGACTTTCTCTTCAACGGGTTTGTTTTGACAACCAAGAGGTGGAATTGCGGTGGGTTTGCATAGATTCGCTTGATCCGCCGAAGAACGCGCGCAAGAACGACACACGAACTTAGGTTCAGTCACTAAGCTGTGGATCTCGCCCAAGTGTTCGGTAATATCTCGACGGTTTAACTTACAAAAGCGTTTAGCCATGCTTCAACTCCAGCTAAGAATAATAATGATTCTTAGTTAGATATACATCCGTAACGCGACTATCGCAAGTGTTAAATGGCAATTTATCGTATTTATGACGGGAAATTTTCTTAGCGTGTATCTAAGTTATTGATGCTTCAATTAAGTCATTGATGCTTTCACATAGACGTCAAAACGGTTCTTTTTGGTTTCAATCGCCATGCTCGGTTTTTGTTCGTCTAACCAAGCAGCGTAATCCGGTCTTTTAACCACAACTCGCTTCGATGCCAATTTCATCGCCGGCTCAAATAGACCATCAGCATCCAGATCGGCACCCACCAAAGATTGGAATACGCGCATCTCTTTTTTAACCAAAGCCGATTTCTTTTTGTTCTCTGGGTGTGGGTACATTGGGTCGAGGTACACCACGTCTGGCTGTTCGAAGTCAGGATCGTTGCTGAGCTTATCCAACGCATCGTGACTGGATGCGTGAATCAGCTTCATACGCTCACTTACCCAACCACCGATGTCTGGGTCTTGTTGCGCTCGCTGCAAGCCATCATCAAGCAGTGCAGCCACAACTGGATGACGCTCGACCATTTGCACCTTACAACCTAGAGAAGCCAACACAAACGCATCGCGCCCTAAGCCTGCAGTACCATCAAGAATAGTTGGCGTTGCGCCTTTGTTTAAACCAGCTGCTTTGGCAATCGCCTGACCTTTACCACCGCCAAACTTACGTCGGTGACCAACAGCGCCTCCCACTAAATCAACAAAGATAGCGCCAAGCTTAGGCTCATCGACTTTACGTAGCTCAAGTCGCTCACTAGTCAGTACCAAAGCAAAATCACTGCTTTCATCATGAGATAAGTTCCAGCGGGTCGCTAAGTCATTCAAATGATCGATTTGGGTAGCATCTTCGCAAATCAGTTGTAGTTGCAAGGTCGTCTCCAACAGACAGTAGTATTCAAAACAAAAGAGGCAACCAGTTTACCTGATTGCCTCAACAATACATATTAGCGGTGAAAAGTATTCCCAGCTAAAGTCGGCTTACCTAAACCAATGGCTCTGTCTCTCGCTCTTGTCTTAACTCTTCAACAAGCTCTGCGAGTGGCTTAGGTCGCCCTATGATGTAGCCCTGCGCGTAGTTCACACCCAGTTCGATAAGCTTGTCGATAATCTGGGTATTTTCAACGAACTCAGCCACGGTGTGCTTGCCCATCTGCTTGGCAAGATCATTGATCGAGCGAACCATCACATGGTCCATCTCATTCACATCAATATCACGTACAAACAAGCCATCGATCTTCACAATATCGACAGGCAGCTTTTTCAGATAGCCAAATGACGATAGCCCTGAGCCAAAATCATCCAATGCAATCATGCAGCCAAGCTCTTTGATTCGAGTGAAGAACTTGATCGCCTGCTTCATGTTACTCATGGCCGCTGTTTCGGTGATCTCTAAACAAATCTTATGACACGGTATCGATGAATCGCTCAGGCTATCTATCAAAAATTCGACAAACTCACGGTTACCCATCGAGTGACCGGAAAGATTGATTGAACACATCCCCAGTTCCTCAATAACCTCAGGGCGTTGCTCCAACCAACCCAAGGTTTGACTGACGACTTGGCGGTCAATCAAATGCGCGATGTTATAACGCTCTGAGGCTGGCATGAAGATCCCCGGGGAGATGTATTCCCCTTGGATGTTCTTGATGCGGACCAAGATTTCAAAGTGCATTTTATCGCTGTCTTCATCTAGGCCAAGAATTCGCTGCGCAAACAACTCTAAGCGATCGTTAGCCAAGGCCTCATGCACTAGGTTAACGCACTCCATCTCAAGATGGCGACGACGCAGGTCTTCATCATCTTGATGGTAAAGATGATAGCGATTGCGACCTTCTTCTTTAGCGGCATGACAAGCTGCATCCGCCTGAGCGTGCACCATCTGTGGTGAAGCTGCTGTATGGTCGATCAATCGAATACCGATAGAGCACGTCAGGTTGAGTCGAATATCATCCCACAAGAATGGATTCTCACTCATCATCGAGATAATACTGCGACACACATTCACCGCATCTCGTTCAGTACAGTCTTTCATCAGCACAGCAAACTCATCACCACCCATTCGCGCTAACACCGCATTGTAAGGCAGTACGTCTTCTAGCAGTTTGGCGCTAAACAAGATCGCAGCATCACCCGCTTCATGTCCTGCGGTATCGTTCAGCACTTTCAGCTGATCCAAATCTAGGAACAACATTGCGTGAGTTCGCATGTGGCTCTCAACCTCTTTCAGCGCCTTTTGCAGCTCTTGCTCAAAGTGGTTGCGGTTAAAGGTGTCAGTCAGTAGGTCATAGCGAGCCTGATACTCTAGCTTTTCAGAAAGCTCGTGCGTTTCGGTGATGTCTTCACCCACAATCAACAGCTGATCAGACTCCACCAACGGGCGGATATTTTCACGAATCCAGCTCTTGCTGCCGTCGGCATGGCGATATTCGATATCACGACGCCACACACCACGAATCTTATGCTGAGGTTGCAGCAAGATATGACGAGGAATCATCGCGTTCTCATCAACATAGAATTCTCTAGGGCGATGGCCCAACAACTGATCGAGAGGGTATCCCAAAAGCTCTTCGGCAAACTGGTTCACTTGTTGAATGCGATTATTGCCATCGAGCGTAATCATCATCACCGGCTGTTTGTCGTAATACAGCTTCAAGTTTGCTTCACGTTGGAACAGCTTATTCTCAGCAAGCTTACGTGAGGTCACGTCGCGCGCCTCAAAGAGAAACTGAATGTCTTCGTCTTCACTGCCCGGCATCGGCTTCAATGAAATATCCAACACCATCGCACCGCGATCTCGACACCACACCTCGGCTTCAAATCGTAAGGCTGGGTGCTCACTTTTTGCGATGAAATATTCGGCTAGCACTTCTCGCGCAGAACTTTCCCAATGTTGGTGTTGTTGCAGCGGCGTTCCCAGTTTATAGCCTTGATTATAAAGCAGCTCATGTAACTTGCTGTTACTCGACAGCAGCACGCCACCCTTATCAATGATGCCCATAAATTGCAGGCTCTGATCAAATATCGACTCCAACAGTCGTTGGCTTTGGCGACTTGCACGTTCGCTCTTCTTCAGACGGTTAAGGTAATACACCAACACCGCGATAACACACGACATGCTCAAGAACATTAAACCGATGGTGCGAATTTCATCGCGATAGCGCATTAAGAATGACTTCGGCTTATTGAGGAAGGTTACTGAGGCTTCATTCTCTGCACCCAAATCCCAACGTGAGATCTGTTGGTAATCGAGTTTGATTTCTGGCGCGCCAGCAACCACCAATGGCAATGGAGCCTTAGGATTGTTCAGCACGCTCAACAGCACGCGCCCCGTGTCTCGACCTTGCGTTTCTCCACTGTGGATCACGCCACCAATCGCACCAAACCCAAGTCCTAAATCATGCACAACATACAATGGCATCTGAGTTTTTTTGTTGAGCTGACGCCAGTCTTCTTTGCTGCTGACCCGACCATTGATGTCGCGGTAGTAGGCCCAGAACAACAAGCTTTTAGTTAGATCAGCGCGTTGCGCGAACGTCATCAGTTCTTGATAAGAATCAGGCGTATATTGCTCCACCATCCCAGAAAACTCAGGGCGTTTTTGTAGAAATAAATCCACTTGAGCGCGAATAGCTTCACCCGTTACCGAGTGATCGGTAACCACGTAAACTTTTTTAACCGTCGATTGAAGTCGATTGATCAGCTCAATATTGCTCGCCATATCAATATCTTCAGTGATACCGGTTGCGTGCAAGCCTTCAATCATTTGCGGAGAAAAATTGTTGATGCCGCCAAAAATAACGGGCGTGCCATTGAGTTCGGGCGCTAAGCGTTTCATCAGATTGAGGGCGTTATTATCACTGACGACTACAGCGGCAAACTCTTCATGCGACAGCTTAGTGCGGTATAGCTGATAAATTCGCTCTAAGTATTCAGCGTTTTGAGTTCGCTTGGTATCGAGATAAACAACCCGGTAAGATAACCCATCGCGATCGAGCTCATCAGATAGTCCTTTATGGAAATCATCTGTCCAGAAAAAGCCTTGATGATAAGAGTGAATAACCAACACATCTTTTGCCTGAGCTGAAGCAAAAACACTCCAACACATCACAATAAAAAATAACGAAAATCGCACTGAATTCACCCTAACCCTATAGTTACTGCTAATATTATCACCCTTGGCTATGATGTGTACTCAAGCCGGTATGTTTTTCATTCAACCTAAGGATTATGCATGTCCACAACCACAGCTCGTCTAGATGATCTAGACCGTGCCATTCTCAAAACCTTGATGGAAGATGCACGAACTCCTTACGCTGAAATGGCAAAGCAGTTCGATGTCAGCCCTGCGACGATTCACGTTCGCATCGAAAAGATGAGATCGGCAGACATTATCGAGCGAACGGAAGTTGTGGTAAACACCAAAAAACTGGGTTACGACGTGTGTTGCTTTATTGGCATCAACCTTAATGCTGCCAAAGATTACCACTCGGCGATCGCTAAGCTGAATGCCTTAGACGAAGTGGTTGAGGCGTACTACACCACTGGTGCTTACAATATCTTTGTAAAGCTGATGTGTAAGTCGATAGAAGAGCTGCAGTTTGTATTGATCGATAAGCTGCAAGCGATCGATGAAGTTCAGTCGACAGAGACACTGATTTCATTGCAGAACCCTATCAACCGCAATGTGAATCCATAACATTGATTCGCCTTGCTTGGCATAACGCACAGACAAAAAAAGAGCCTCTAACTAGAGGCTCTTTTCGCAATAAACTAGATAGTTACCGTGATTATGCGTTGATTCCCGCGTGGCGCAGCATTGCGTCGATTTGTGGCTCACGACCACGGAAGCGTTTGAACAGCTCCATTGGCTCTTCACTGCCACCCATTTCAAGGATGTTGTTCAGGAAGCGATTACCCGTTTCAGTGTTGAAGATACCCTCTTCTTCAAATGCTGAGAACGCATCTGCCGATAGCACTTCTGCCCACAGGTAGCTGTAGTAGCCCGCGCTGTAACCACCAGCAAAGATGTGACCAAAGCTGTGTGAGAAACGGTTCCAATCTAGGCTTGGCAGTACCGACACCTTAGACTTAACATCCGCTAGCGTTTCTAGTACGCGAGCACCCACTTCAGGGTCGTATTCTGTGTGTAGCGTGAAATCGAACAAACCAAGCTCTAGCTGACGCAGGATAAACATCGCAGATTGGAAGTTCTTCGCCGCTAGCATCTTCTCTAGCATCTCTTTTGGTAGCGCTTCACCCGTTTCGAAGTGACCAGAGATGAACGACAGCGCTTCTTCTTCCCAACACCAGTTTTCTAGGAACTGACTTGGTAATTCAACCGCATCCCAAGGCACGCCATTGATACCCGCAACTGCGCCCGCTTCTACTTGCGTCAGCATGTGGTGGATACCGTGACCGAATTCGTGGAACAAGGTCACCACTTCATCGTGAGTAAACAGTGCTGGCTTATCACCAACTGGCTTATTGAAGTTACACGTTAGGTAAGCAACCGGGGTCTGTAGCTCGCCGGATTCGGTAATGCGACGACCACGACAGTCATCCATCCAAGCGCCACCACGTTTGTGTTCACGTGCGTATAGATCTAGGTAGAAGCTACCACGCAGTGTTCCAGTCGCATCAAAGATATCAAAGAAACGCACTGACTCATGCCAAGTGTCTACGCCTTGACGCTCTGTTACCGACATACCAAACACGCGGTTCAGTACCTCAAACAGACCTGAAACCACATTAGATTCTGGGAAGTAAGGACGAAGCTCTTCATCAGAGATCTCGAACAGTTTCTGTTTTTGTTTCTCACTGTAGTAAGCGATGTCCCACAGGTTTAGCTCAGAGACACCAAATTCTTTCTCAGCAAACTGGCGTAGCTCTTCAACTTCACGCTCACCTTGTGGTTTTGCTTTTACTGCTAGGTCGTTCAGGAAGCCAAGAACCTGATCTGGCGTCTCAGCCATCTTGGTCGACAGTGATTTCTCGCTGTAAGTGCTGAAACCCAACATGCGAGCGATCTCGTGACGCAGTTTAAGCTGCTCGGTGATGATCTCAGTGTTGTCCCACTTACCTGCGTTTGGACCGCGATCTGAAGCGCGCGTTACGTACGCTTCATAAAGCTCTTTACGCAGTTCTTGGTTATCACAGTAGGTCATCACAGGTAGGTATGATGGGATATCTAAAGTCAGTAGGTAGCCTTCTTGCTCTTTAGACTCAGCCGCCGCTTGAGCTGCCGCCAGTGCTGATTCAGGCATACCTGCCAGCTCAGCTACGTCTGTGATCTGCTTGCTCCAACCCATGGTTGCATCAAGCACGTTATTTGAGAATTGAGAGCCTAACTCAGACTGGCGCTTGCTGATCTCGCCGTAACGATGCTGTTCATCTGCAGGTAAGCCAATGCCCGACAATTCAAAGTCGCGCAGTGCGTCGGTAATAGTTTTTTGTTGAGCTCGGTTCAGTGCAGAGAATGCTTCACTCGCCTTGATCGCTTTATACGCTTCGAACAAGCCTTTGTGTTGGCCAACCCAAGTGCCGTATTCAGATAGCACAGGTAAGCAGCTCTCATACGCTTCACGCAGTTCGTCACTGTTCACGACAGAGTTCATATGGCTTACAGGTGACCAAATGCGACCTAAACGATCATCCACTTCTTCAATTGGAGCAACTAGGTTGTCCCAGCTTGGTGAAGTATTACCTTCAAGTACTTGTTCTATCTTGTTGCGACACGCTTCAATCACTTGCTCAACTGCAGGCTTTACGTGCTCTGGCTTGATCTGTGAAAACGGAGGTAAGTCCGTGAAGGTTAATAGCGGATTAGACATATAAACATTCCTTTGGCTTTAGAGACTTTCGTCTTTTTTGTAATGAGGTCGTCTTACAGTCATCAGGCTCAGGTTCGCCCTAAAAAAATCACCTGCGAATAGTTATTAAATAGTGCCCAATAAGGCAAATTTCAATAGTAGAACCAATAACTAACCACATATTGCGAACGACTGTCCCTGAATTGTTCGAGAATTTATGGTCCATTGAGGGTTATAATGGTCTGATTAACCCCACCTACACTAACCACACTCTAAATCGAGAGTGTTACGAGAGTTTAATTTGTTAAGTTATCGCCACAGCTTCCACGCAGGTAACCATGCCGACGTAGTAAAGCATATCGTACAGAGCCTTATTCTTAATTCTTTGAAACAGAAGGATAAGCCTTTTGTTTATCATGACACTCACTCTGGTGTAGGTCGTTACGACTTAACGCATGAATGGTCTGAAAAAACCGGTGAATACAAGCAAGGTATTGCTCGTGTGTGGGAGCAAACAGACCTTCCTGAAGACATTCAAAGCTACCTTGAGTCTATTTCCATTCTCAATAATGGCGAGAAACTGCGTTACTACCCGGGCTCTCCACGTGTTGCACGTGCACACCTGCGTGACCAAGACCGCATGGTACTGACTGAGCTTCACCCAGCCGATCACCCGCTGCTTGAGCAAGAGTTCCACCGTGATCGTCAGGTATCTATCTACAAAGAAGATGGTTTTAAGCGCTTAAAGGGCAGCCTGCCACCAAAAGAACGTCGTGGTTTAGTACTGATCGACCCGCCTTACGAGCTGGCAAAAGAGTACCGTGATGTCGTGACTGCAATCGCTCAAAGCCACAAGCGCTGGGCAACCGGTATCTACGCAATTTGGTACCCGGTAGTAAATCGCTGCGATATCGAAGATATGATCGAAGGTCTCGAAGGCTTAGGCATCAACAAGATTCTACAAATCGAACTTGGCGTATCACCAGACACCAACGAGCGCGGCATGACAGCATCAGGCATGATTGTGATCAACCCGCCTTGGAAGCTAGAAAGCCAAATGAAAGAGATTCTTCCATTCTTGAAGGAAGCAATTGCGCCGGCGACCGGTCACTTCAAAGTAGAGTGGATCGTACCCGAGTAATCTCGAACTTAACGTCATGCTCTGACAAATATTAAGCAGATTGTGACGTACACGAATAAATTTTAAACAGGGAGATTGAGTTCAACCGATCTGCCCTCAATATAATAATTATACAATTTAAGAATCTATAGGACGTAGGTGTTCAGTGCGCTCACTGTACCCACAGCCTTCAATAAATGGAGAAAGTAATGGCGACTCATTTTGATTACATCTGTATCGGCGGCGGTTCAGGCGGCATCGCATCAGCAAACCGCGCAGCAATGCACGGTGCAAAGGTTGCACTTATCGAAGCTCAAGACCTTGGTGGTACTTGTGTAAACGTTGGTTGTGTTCCTAAAAAGGTAATGTGGCACGGCGCTCAAGTTGCTGAAGCGATCAACCTATACTCTGAAGATTACGGCTTCGACGTTGAAGTAAAAAGCTTTAACTGGAGCAAGCTGATTGAAAACCGCCAAGCGTACATTGGTCGTATCCACCAATCTTACGACCGCGTACTAGGTAACAACAAAGTAAACGTAATCAAAGGCTTTGCGCGCTTTGTTTCAGGGGAAGGTGTTGACGTAAAGACCGTTGAAGTTAACGGTGAACACTACACCGCTGATCACATCCTGATCGCGGTAGGTGGTCGTCCAACAATTCCAAACATCCCAGGTGCAGAATACGGCATCGACTCAAATGGCTTCTTCGACCTAATGGAGCAACCAAAACGCGTTGCGGTTATCGGTGCTGGCTACATCGCAGTTGAGATCGCAGGTGTACTAAGCGCACTAGGCACAGAAACACACTTGTTCTGTCGTAAAGAATCTCCACTACGTAGCTTCGATCCAATGATCATCGAAACGCTAGTAGAAGTAATGGAAGCAGAAGGTCCAACACTTCACACGCACTCAGTGCCTAAAGAAGTTGTGAAAGAAGCGGATGGCACACTGACTCTACACCTAGAGAACGGCAACACTCAAAACGTTGACCACCTAATCTGGGCTATCGGTCGCCATCCAGCAACTGACGCTATCAACCTAGCATCAACTGGCGTTGAGACGAACGATCGTGGCTACATCAAGGTAGACGAGTTCCAAGCGACTAATGTTCCTGGCATCTACTGTGTTGGCGACATCATGGAAGGCGGTATCGAGCTAACTCCTGTTGCTGTTAAAGCAGGTCGTCAGCTTTCTGAACGTCTATTCAACGGTCAAACCAACGCAAAAATGGACTACAAGCTAGTGCCTACTGTTGTATTCAGCCACCCACCTATCGGCACGATCGGTCTTACGACCCAAGAAGCTGAAGAGAAGTACGGCAAAGACAACATCAAGGTTTACACATCGGGCTTCACTGCGATGTACACAGCAGTAACCAAGCACCGTCAACCTTGTAAGATGAAGCTAGTATGTGCTGGCGAAGAAGAGACTGTCGTTGGCCTACACGGCATCGGCTTCACGGTTGATGAAATGATTCAAGGCTTCGGCGTTGCAATGAAGATGGGCGCAACCAAAGCAGACTTCGACTCTGTTGTGGCGATTCACCCAACGGGCAGCGAAGAGTTTGTTACCATGAGATAATCAACGTCTTAGTTGAGCACTCTTTAGAAGCAGGCCTTGTGCCTGCTTTTTTTATGTCCGCTTTGAACCCTGGTTCTCGATTCGACGTAACACAAATATCCACCTATCTAGAACAGCAATGGAGTTTGTTATGAATCTATTAATTGAATCATTTGAAGGCGGGATTTACTTGGCTTACCAAATCGTTGGCGAGCAAAAGCAGTTAATTAAGGACGACCATCAGCACCCAATGAAGTTTTTGAGTGTTAATCAAGCACGCGACCACTTCAGTGATCAAGGCGTAGCCTCGGCTACCCTCATCCATAACAGTGCTTATGACGAAATGTGTGGTGAACACTGTGGTAGCACACAGCCTTTCGAGATTGATTTGAAGTGGAGTTAAATCAACCTCAAATCAATCGCGATAAAAATTGAAAGGCTTGCATCAATGCAAGCCTTTCTTATGGGAGTCACTTTCACTTTTAATCACCTAGATTAGCGCGATGTCCGTTTAAGTCTTCGTTTAATGTTCTGCTCTTTCACTACAACGTCGAATAGCGGAGCGAACAGGTTGGCGAACAAGATAGCCAGCATAATGCCCTCTGGGTAGGCTGGATTAAGCACTCGAATACCGACCGTCATCACGCCGATCAAAATCCCATAGGCCCATTTACTCTGATTGGTAAACGCGGCAGATACAGGGTCTGTTGCCATGAAGAAGGTACCAAAGGCAACACCACCCAACACAAAGTGCCAGTAAAACGGCATCGAAAACATCGAGTTAGTATCCGACCCTATCCAGTTCAGTAAACTCGACGTCACGACAAGGCCGACAATCACACCGGCGACAATGCGCCAAGACGCTATCTTCATCACAATCAAAATCAACCCCGTCAGCATGATCAGCAGTGACGACACCTCACCCATCGAACCTGGAATATTACCGATAAAGGCATCCATCCAGGTGATCGCCTCGCCAGTCATGTTATTGATGAGTGACGTGCTGCCGCCTTCATACCATTGACTCAGCGGTGTCGCGCCTGAATAGCCGTCAGCGGCAACCCACACAAGCCCACCCGACATGTTGGCTGGATAGGCGAAATAGAGAAACGCGCGGCCTGCAAGGGCTGGGTTCAAGAAGTTTCGTCCTGTACCACCGAACAGCTCTTTGGCGACAACGATACCAAAGGTGATACCTAAAGCGGCTTGCCAAAGCGGGATGGTTGGCGGAAGAATGAGTGCGAATAGTACCGAGCTAACAAAGAAACCTTCATTCACCTCATGTTTTCGTACAACGGCAAATAAAACCTCCCAGAAGCCACCTACCACAAACACCGTGGCATAAACGGGTAGGAAATAGAGTGCACCAAGCAACATCTGACTTTCCCAGCCACTTGCCACCAATGACTGCGCATCACCAAATGCCCACGACAGACGCCAGCTGCTTTCAATAACCGAGGCAAGTTCGTTAAGTTGATAGCTGGAGGTTAATGCGAGGACGCTTTGGTGTCCGACGTTATACATCCCCCAGAACATTGCCGGGAAAGTCGCCAGCCATACCAGAATCATGATGCGCTTTAGGTCAATGCTGTCACGAACATGGGTTATACCGCGGTTTACGTTTCCGGGTGTATAGAATATTGTCGCGAAAGCTTCATACACTGGGTAGAGCTTTTCGTACTTCCCTCCGGCTTCAAAGCGTGGAGCCACGTCTTCTAATCGTTTTTTTAAACTCATAATCTCAATCACCTTATTGCTTGAGTTATGGTTTTCTACGCATCAGCCGCGCTATTTGAACAATTTTTAACGATTTTTAATCAAATTCGTCTTGAAGAACGAGTGTCTAAAAGTCGAACCGATGTTGAAAAAGAGAGGCGTATAAACAACAAAGCCCCAGCGATGGCTGAGGCTTATTTGGTATTGCTGCATGTCGGAGTTATTTCACACACATCACATTGAGAAGTGAAGACCCTTTTAGTTGATTCACGTTACCGTTGGTAAACAGACCTTTCTTATCTGCGCCCCAGTAAGGTAGGTGCATTGGCCAGTTCTGTTTCTCCATTACCTTCGAACCTAAGATGCTCTGCCATTGCTTTTCAGTCATCAGCTTCATGTTGAGCTGCTTACACACTAACTCAGCACTGGCGTAATCTAGGCGACTCCAAGGCTTACCTTGCTCCATGTAGAACTGTTGTTGATGATCTAGAAGGTAAGGAATAGCATATTGGCTACCCGCAATGTCTGCTTTCACGCGAATCTCGATCTCTAGATCATCGTCTGAGCTCACGTTGCCGCTTGGTAATGTCTGAATAGCAGCAGTACTCGTTACCGCCGCCGCTTGCTTAGCAGCCACAGGTTTCGGTGCAGGCTTAGATTCTACTTTTGCAGGAGCCTTAGGCTTAACCATTTTTGGCTCTGCTGGTTTTGCCACAATAGGCTGTGATGAGGTTTTCGACTTATCGACCATACGAATAAAGGCTTCACCGTAACCAGAAACCTTACGCACCTGAGCTAGGTCTTTTCTCGCATCAGAGAAGGTAGAATAAGGTCCGATTAAGCAACGGTAGTCTCCGCCTTCCGGCTTCATCCAAACGTTGGTCGAGATCTTCTCATACAGAGGCTTTGCTCGGCTCAGTGACAAAGGCTTGTTCAGCAGGCCACATTGAACCCAAAACAGTTCGTTATCTGAATGACGTTTTGGTGCTTTACTGCCCCACACGCCCTTACCGATCGGACATGATTGCTCTAGCTGTGGTAATTGGTTGGTGCTTGCCTGAGTTGCATCACATAGAACCGACTCTGCATTCACTTGGCTCGATACCAAAAGAGATGCAGCGATAAGTCCCATACGATAATTTCTCGTCACAGCACGACATACAGCATTCATTGTCAATTTCATAACCACCACTTAAACCCTTGCGGGCTAATTATTACCGAATCTATGTCGATAAAACATGAATTCCATTTTAACTATTATTGACACTGTCAATAATACTAAGTTCCAGATCCATTAAGCAAAAAAAGAGCCGTAATTGCTTACGGCTCTTAATTTAGTGACTTTTTTTACTAAAAATCAAACCGGGCTATCACCCTTTATAAATTTTCGGGTTAAACACGTCACGTAACCAGTCGCCTAATAGGTTAATAACGAGAACCAATGTTACCAAAAGCACACCTGGGAATGCTGTGATCCACCATGCTCCTGAGAAAATGTAGTTAAAACCAGTACTGATCAGGGCACCGAGTGATGGTTGGTCTACCGGAAGACCTAAACCTAGGAAAGAAAGTGCCGCTTCTGACATGATGGCATTTGCCACCTGTACCGTAGAGATAACCAAAATCGGTGATAAACAGTTAGGCAGAATATGGCGGAACATGATGCGAGGCGCTCTAAAGCCCATCACACGTGCCGCTTCTACGTACTCTTTCTTCTTCTCTGCCAATACCGATGCACGAATCGTACGAGCATACTGCGGCCATTCAGCAATACCGATGATCACCACCAGCATAACAACCGCATATTGCGCGTAGAAGTCACTACCGAAACTCGCCTTAAAGATGGCCGAGACAATGATCGCAACCATCATGGTTGAGAACGAAAGCTGAACATCGGCAAAACGCATCAGGAAGCTATCAATACGACCACCGAAGTAACCTGCAGACAAGCCAATGATGATACCGAGAGTCAGCTGAAGACCTACCGCTAGGAAACCGATCGTCAATGACAGACGCGAGCCGTAAAGCATCGTAGATAAGATGTCACGACCCTGCTCATCAGTACCCAGTAGGAAGCGTTCTTCGCCGTCTTCCATCCAAGATGGTGGCAACTCAGAATCCATGATGTCGATAGACGTCACGTCATACGGGTCTGTTGGCGCTAGAATAGGTGCCGCTAATGCCATAACAAGGAAAGCTGCAAAGATAGCGAAGCTCACCATTGCCACTTTGTCACGTAAGAAGTAGTACAGAATGTCTGACTGCTTGAATCGCTCCCAACGAGATGGAGCTGTTGTTGTTTGTTCCATGATTATGCTCCTTTCCCTGTGATGTTCACTGTTGGGTTAATGATGCCGTATAGCAGGTCAACAATGGTGTTAGTTACTACGAAGATCAGGCCAACGAAGATAACGTATGCGGTAATCAGTGGTGTATCCACTCGGTTAATCGCTTCAAGGAATAGGAAGCCGGTACCCGGCCACTGGAATACAGTTTCAGTAAGAATGGTGTAAGCCACCATAGTACCGATTTGAACACCGCCTACCGTTAGTACTGGCAGCATTGTGTTTTTCAAAGCGTGTTGGTAGTAAATCTTGTTCAGCGCTAGGCCTTTTGCTTTACCAAACTTGATATATTCAGAGCTAAGAACCTCTAGCATTTCAGAGCGTACTAGACGAATGAACAGAGGCAGCATGATAGATGCTAGAGCAATACTCGGCAGCACTAAGTGTGCAAGGCCATCTATCGTTAAGAAACCAGACTCCCAGCCAAACCAGTTTGCGGTCTCACCACGTCCAAACGACGGCAGCCAACCTAACTCAATAGAGAATACATACATCAACATGATTGCGGTTAAGAAAACAGGCACAGAAATGCCGATACTACTGCCCGCCATCACCAGTTTAGTGAAGAAGCTTTTTGGGTGTATTGCAGAATAAACGCCAAGTGGAATCGACAGACAAACAATGATCAGAGAAGCGCCGAACACAAGCTCAAGCGTTGCGACTAGTTTATCTAAGATTACGTCCACAGCTGGGCGTTTAAAGAAATATGAAGTACCAAGATCACCTTGTAGAGCTGCGCCCACAAAGCGAGTGTATTTTGTAATGAAGGGATCATTTAAGCCGAGTTCATCACGCAGCGCTTGACGCTCCGATTCTGAAACAGATTGACCGACTAACTCACGCAACGGGTCGCCCAGGTTATCCTGAATGGCAAACGCCACCAAACTGATCACAAACATCACTATCAGTGCCTGAAACAGGCGCTTGACCAGAAACGTAACCATTCCTTGCCCCTTATCTATCCATGACTATCTAGTCGAAATCCGCGACTAGATAACAAAATTCAGTCTTAAAAAAGGTATTTAGCCAGACTGAAGGAAGACCAAATACCGAAACTTAAATCTATATCTTAATAATTTGAGAGCCTGAAAAGCTTCAGGCTCTCGATTCTAGCAAGCTAGATTATTTTACAACTAGGTCGCCGAAGTAAGGCATAACCATTGGGTTTACTACGTCTGCTGCACCTACGTTAGACTTCGCGCCCCACGCTTCACTTTGCCAGTGTAGCGGTACGAATGCTGCGTCGTTGTAAAGTGTTGCTTCAACGCCTTTCAGCATTTCAGCACGCTTAACTGGGTCAGTTTCAGTGTTAGAAGCTTCTACGATCGCATCCATTTCTGGGTTTGAGTAGCCAGAACAGTTGTATTGACCACGGCCAGTCTCTTCGTTACGAGTCATAGTTAGGAACTCGTTGAAGTTAGCTGAATCTTCTGTATCTGAGTGCCAGCCGATCATCATCATGTCTGCTGAACATAGGTCAAACTCAGGCCAGTACTGTGCTTTAGGCATAGTTTTAAGATCAACTTTGATACCAATCTTAGACAGCATTGCCGCAGACGCTTGCGCTACTTTCGCATCGTTCACGTAACGGTTGTTTGGAGCCATCATAGTTAGCGTAAAGCCATCTTCGTAGCCCGCTTCTTTCATCAGCTCTTTCGCTTTTTTCAGATCGTAACGAGGAACTAGGTCTTCGTTGTGACCCGCGTAGCCTGTTGGGCTTTGCTGACCAGCTGCTGTTGCGAAGCCTTTCATGATCTTCTTAACGATACCTTCGTTGTTGATTGCGTGAACAATCGCCTGACGAACGCGAACATCTTTAAGTGCTTCGTTGCTGTTTTGGTTCATTTGGAACGTGATGATACGAGTACCAGGTAGCGTCACTAGATCGATGTTCTTAGCGTTTTTAACACGCTTGTGATCGTTTGGTGCTACTGGGTGAATCATATCAACGTCGCCAGAAAGAAGTGCTGCAACACGTGTCGCGTCTTCTTTGATTGGCACAAGTGTTAGCTTGTCTACGTTGCCTTCAGTTTCTGTGTCCCAGTAATCGTTGAAACGCTCGAACGTTACTTTAACGCCTTGCTCACGCTGCGTTACGATAAATGGACCAGTACCTGAAACGTTAGTCGAAGCAAACGAGTTACCGTGCTTAACTAGCTCAGACTTGTCTTTACCTTCCGCTGTTTGGCCAGAGTAGAACTTGCTGTCCATTGGGAAGATGTAAGTTGCTGTTTGTAGTACTAGTGGGTAAGCCGCTTTTGATACTAGCTCAACTGTGTAGTCATCCACTTTTACCATTTTTTCGTATGGCGTGAAGATAGACTTAAAGTCTGGAGAAGCTTGTAGACGTTCAAAAGTCCACACAACATCATCAGCAGTCAGTTCGTTACCAGAGTGGAATTTCACACCTTTACGTAGGTTGAAGCGGAAAGTCGTTTCATCAACACGCTCCCAGCTAGATGCTAGGCGGCCTTCAAAATCCATCTCTTGAGTGAAACGTACTAGAGGGTCAAACACCATGTGAGACATTTGCAGTGTGCCACCAGACAGCTGCTCGTGCGGGTCAAGTGATACTGGGTCAGCTGCGTAGCCAACGGTAATATCTGCTGCTGCTGCACTAAAGCTTAGGCCAGCTGCCATTAAAGCTACTGCTAATTTGCTTTTCATGGTTTTCATTGCATAACTCCTTCATGCGGGAATCCAGATCCCTAGTTGTTGTATTTGCGTCTGTTTATTGTTGTTAGCAAGCTAAACTCCAGCCTGCTGATTTTTATACCGCGGCTTGTGCCACTGCTTTTTCTTCTCTTAAGCCTGTAAATTCAGGCATTAAAGAAATCAGTTGTTTGCTGTATTCATGCTGAGGTGATTGGAACAGCTGCTCCGTTGGCGCAACCTCCAATAATGTCCCCATCTGCATCACACCAACACGGTCACACATTTGGCGAATAACCGGTAGATCGTGACTGATGAACAGCATGGTTAGGTTTAGCTCGTCTTGTAAGTCTTTTAGTAGGTTAAGAATCTGAGCCTGTACCGACACGTCCAGTGCCGATGTTGGTTCATCACAAATCAAAAGACGAGGGCGAGTTGCCAAGGCGCGAGCGATAGAAATACGCTGACGTTGACCACCTGAGAATTCGTGTGGGTACTTCACCCCAGCCATTTTGCCTAAACCCACGTGCTCTAGCAGGTCGTTCACGATCTGACGAGTTTCATTTTCGTTGCGAGTAAGCTTATGGAATCGGATAGGTTCAGCAATGATGTCGAATATCTTCATTCGAGGGTTCATTGATGTGTAAGGGTTTTGGAAAACCATCTGCATTTGACGACGCATAGGGCGACGTTCTTTTTCAGATTTCAGACCAGTAAGATCAACGCCTTCAAACGTTACCTTGCCTGAGTTTGGTGCGTACAAGCCAGCAATCACACGAGCAATCGTTGATTTACCTGAACCTGATTCACCTACTAAACCAAACGTCTCACCTTCATGCACTTCAAAGCTCACGTTGTTTGATGCTTGAACGTACTCACGACGGCTCTCAAAGAAAGAATCTTTGGTAGTAAAGCGTAAGTTTACGTTCTCAACGTTCAACAGAGGGCCAGTGTAATCACGGTGATCTTGGCTTTGACCTAACCAGTGGTTCTTCACATCCAATGGTTCCATCTCTTGTGCTTCTTCGATGTAGCTAACAAGAGGGAAACGATCGAGTTTGCGATCCGAACGAGGAACCGCAGAGATAAGACTGTGTGTATATGGGTGCTCAGGAGTACCCAGAACTTTCGCTGTTGGGCCAAACTCAACTAAGTCACCACGATACATAACGGCTACGCGGTCGGTAACGTTAGATACCACGCCCATGTCGTGCGTGACCAACATGCAACCTACGTTCTTCTTAATACATAGGTCGCGAATCAAACCCAAGATCTGGTCTTGGATAGAAACATCCAGTGCTGTTGTTGGTTCATCTGCGATGATTAGGTCAGGTTCACCTGCCAATGCGATCGCGATAACCACACGCTGACGCATACCGCCAGAGAATTGGTGAGGGTACTGCTTTAAACGGTTTTCTGGTTGTGGGATACCCACTTGGTTCATCAAGTCTAATGAGCGCTGGTAGGCTTCTTGATCCGAAACCTTCATGTTGGCATGAATCGTCTCTTTTAACTGCTGTTCTACTGTGAATAGAGGGTTAAGAGAAGTCATTGGGTCTTGGAAGATAAAACCAATCTTTGAGCCGCGAACAGAACGCATCTGTTCAGGAGATAAACCAGAGACTTTTTCGCCATCCAGAAATACCTCGCCGCTAGCAATGCGGCCAGGAGGGCTCAGCAAATCGATCACAGCATTACCTACTGTTGATTTACCTGCACCAGACTCGCCTACAACACCAACAATCTCACCACGTTCAATGTTGAACGAAAGTGATTTAACTGCGGCGTGAACTCCATGACGAGATGGGTATTCGATACGAAGATTTTTTACTTCTAAAAGTGACATTACCAGACCTCTACTGCTTTGGCAGCTTTCTGCCCTGTCTGCAAAATTGAATCCATTCTTACCAGAATATTGTTCTGATATTTTATACGGTTGACAATTTGGCAAATAATTCACAGAAAAGCAACAAAAATAGGATAAAAAGTCGACATTAAACGCTTAGCAAGCAAAAGTGCCACATAACTATTCACCAAAAGAGCATATAGTAAGAAAAATCAACATTATATTATCGGCAAGAAATACTCACAAACTCCTTACCACTACTTACTTGTAGAGTTAAAGCCGTGCTTCAAAGCAGATCTCACTACCAGCCACTAAAAACAAATAATTATTCCAAAAAACAATTAACACTATAGAAACAAACGCTAATTTTGTTAATTTGAACAAATAAAACAACCAGATAAACGTTAATTAGCCATACATTTAACCATCTGTATTATTTTGGTAAATACAAAACAGACAAACGAAAGGCCTAATAAATCAGAGGAGTTTTTGAACGACCAAATGCGTACAAAGCTGTCAAATTCAGGCCTTAGTGAGCAAATTTAGGGTCAGGTTTCACTTTTCATAAAAGTCTTTAGACCAAACCCATTAATATGTCGAATTATTGAGCACTCCATTTATATGAAATTAGATATAGAACTGTACATTTGATAAAGAAAGCAACTCTGTAGCAGCACCATTATCAAGCAGATCGTTAGGAATCTGTCTTATATAAGAAGGGGAGATAGATGTAAGAAGCCCCGTCATTTCTGACGCGGACGGCTAGTTGAGGCTTCTTAAGTGATCAGTGAAGAGACATTCTTTGAACATCAGACGAACCCCACTCTGTTCAAGTTATCTAAGTTTCAGATGTAAAAAAGCCCTAGTCTTTCGACTAGGGCTTCTTAAGGTGGTCGGTGAAGAGGGATTCGAACCCCCGACCCTCTGGTCCCAAACCAGATGCG
>NZ_JBFSUV010000039.1:0-55168 GCF_041467515.1 Vibrio sp. 10N.247.311.12 | reverse complement strand
CTGAGCCCGTAGAGGACTTTCACCTCCTAGATCAACGCCATGCTCGGCGCACCATTAAAAAGGCCACTCGATTGAGTGGCCTTTTGTTTATTGGTTCAGAGTGCTTATAAGCGGTTGAGCGTTATAAACCTTGAACGCTCTTTGCGTTAGAAGCTATAAGCCTTACAGCCCATAGACATTGAACCCTATAAACCTTGTACGCTATAGACCTTGCACGTACTGAGCATTAGTTCGAACTTCAACCATCTGCTCTAGGTTCTGTTGTGAACCTTCAACGCCGTTCAGTAGCGCTTCGAAATGCTTGATAAGCTCAACTTTGTCTTTCACTTCTTTAGAACCTGCACCGATGTTGGTTAGGTCAATGAAGAACTCGTCGAACAGACCAGAGAAGTCAGTTACTGCGTCGTGGTTCAAGAACTGCTCGTGGTTGTAAATGCTTGGGTAGCCACCCTTCTGTTTATCAACCGCAAAAGAGATGCCTTTCACGTTGGTAATCGTGGTCGCTTTCTCACACTTCAACATACAACCTGCTTCGATGCTTGGCTTGTTACAACCCACGGTTCTTTGGAAGAAACACTGACGGCTGGTCATCATCAAGATTGGGTGGTAAATGCTGTAGAACAGTTTGAAGTTCTCTGGGCGACGAATATGACGAATCTGACCTTTGTTGATCTCGTTCGAAATGAATGCGCCTGCACAGTTCAGCTCTTCTTTCAGAGTAACCAGTGCGTGAGAGTTGGTCGTGTTCATGAACGGGCCTGCAACCCACTCAATACCCATCTCGTAAGCTTTGTAAGCAATACCCGTGTTGTTGGTTACGATGCGAGCTGGCTTGATCTCTTCAAGAATACGAACCGCTTCGTCGTAATCTTTACCGATCAATACCGCTGGGAACCAAGGAATAAAACGTGGGTTTGCTGCCAAGATGTCGATGTACTTGTTACAACGCTTCTTGAAGCTTTCTGGAAGTTTGAAGTAAACATCCGCGTCAGTCACGTCACACAGGTGTAAGTCTTCTACATCGGCGATAAGCATCGACATAGTCGGCTTCTCGTTCACTTTAGGGTGCTGAGGCAGTGCTGGCACTTCAACGTGCTTAATCACTTCCACAGAGCCGTTCAGAATGAAGTCGATCTCGTCTTTTAGGTCTGAAACTTCTTTTAGAGGAATCAACAAGCCTGCATCCACTTCACTGAAGTCGTGGCTTTCTAGCGTGTGAACTGCACTCTTCACGTTTTTGAATCGCTTCTCAAGTAGCTCTTGAGTAATCGCCTTCTCTTCAACCGCTTTCAATAGCGATTTAGATTGAAGAGTAAAGTTCTCTTTTGGCGTGTTCACAGTCACCGTAAATGGTTGACCCACTTTTACGCTGAACGACAGTGCTACTGGTGTCTTGCGAATATCAAGGAACTCGATCTTGTCACGCATTTCGTTACCAAGAACGTCTTTCGCTTGGTGAAGTTCGTTGGTCACTTCTTGAATCTGTACAACTGAGATTTCGTTGTTCTGCTCCGTCGCTTTTTCAACAGCGTAGTTCATGCTGTTGTCGCGCGGGTTATCGATGAACATGTCTTTCGTTAGGTTGCCCTTTAGGAAAGAGTTGGTGAAATCACGGTTGAATACTTTGTGTAGGTTCGAATCGTCTTCGATCAACAAACCACTTTCTACAAAGCTATCAATCTGTTTACGCCATGTGTCTACCACAGTGTAAACGTAGTGTGCGCCTTTAATTCGGCCTTCTACTTTCAATGAGTCGACTTTCGCATCAACCAATTCAGGTAGGTCGTAGTAAGCTGAGTTATCTTTCAGGTTAAGTGGGAACTTGTTGCCCGCGTTGGTGATTTCGTACTCATCACGACACGCTTGGCTACAACGACCACGGTTACCTGAGTTACCCACACTTACTGAGCTTGAGTAACATTGACCAGAGAATGCGATACACAGAGCGCCGTGTACGAACACTTCGGTTAATACGTCGTGATCGTGTGCCACTTCCGTCAGCATCTTGATTTCAGGCAGGTTCAACTCACGAGACAAGTTAACGCGCGTCGCGCCAATCTTAGACAAGAACTTAATCTGACCTTCGTTGTGCGTAGTTAACTGAGTCGACGCGTGAACGTCTAACGATGGGAAATGCTTCTTAACCAGGTTGAATAAACCCAAGTCTTGAACAATGATGCCGTCCACTTTGGTGTTCACAAGCTGGTTCAGCAGTTTGGTGATGCTCTTAGTCTCGTGCTCCAGTAGCACAACGTTAAGAGTCAGGAACACTTCACAGCCGTATTCATGAGCAAGGCGAATCACACCATTCAATTCGTCTAACGACAGGTTAGAGGCTCTGTTACGAGCGTTGAATGTGTCTAAACCACAATAAACTGCATTAGCACCCGCTACGATGGCGGCTTTTATCGCTTCTACATCGCCACCTGGGGCTAATAACTCAATTTTTCTGCTCATTTTTGAAGTCGCTCACTTACTTATAATTTTTAAGCCGCGTATTCTACCCACATCACGATCTCTTTACCACCGTACAACACTTTTCAAACTAAATGACCTCAATAATGCCGAACGAATCCGATCTACCTATCCTTTATTCTTTACGCCGTTGCCCTTATGCAATGCGCGGACGAATGGGCATCGCACTATCACAGCAAAAAGTGTTACTTCGAGAAATCGTTACCAAAGACAAGCCTAGCGAACTATTGGCCAGTTCGCCAAAAGGAACAGTGCCTGTATTGGTGTTACCCAATGGACAAGTCATTGAACAGAGCTTGGATGTGATGAACTGGTCACTTCAACAAAACGATCCTCAAGATCTTCTGCGTTCAAGCAATCCAACGCTTAGCGAACAAGTTCAGCAGCTCATTAAAACCAACGATGAAGAATTTATTGGTCACTTAGAAAGGTATCGTGCATCGGTTCGTTACCGAAACATCGATGTTGAACAACGCCGACAAGCCTGCGAAACCTTCATTAAGCAGTTAGAAGTGCGACTTACCGATCAGCCCTACTTTTTTGGAGAAAGCCCAAGCTTGGCCGATTTTGCGGTGATGCCTTTCGTCAGTCAGTTTGTGCGAGTCGAAAAGAAGTGGTTTGTGAAATCGGAATATCAAAACGTAGGACGTTGGTTAAGATCGCACCTGGAAAGTAAGCTCTACACCCAAGTCATGAAGCAATACCCTTTGTGGAATGAAACCAAGCAAGATTGTGTTTTTGGATACCAGTAAGTATCTATAAATTGCAGGAGATAACTTCAAATTGCTGGGAATAACTCTAAATTGCTGAAGATAACTATAGATCACCGAAGATGACTCTAGATTACTGAAGATGACTGTAAACAGTTCTAAATAAGCTTGATTACCTCTAGATTGTTATGAAAATCGTGACACTGAATTACAGGTGACGCCATTGATGGCATATTAGATATCAACGAAAATAGCCTTTCACTCAACCTCAACGTTAGTTTGAAATGCGCTATGCCAAAAAACAAAGTGAATACGTTCAACACACCTAGTCCCGATTTTAAAGGGTTCGCGAAAGTTTCACTGTTAGTGGTCTTCTCGCTTGCCCTTTCAGGCTGTAGCGCGAAAAACAAAGCAACCAACACAGGCCAATCTGCCGCGCAGAAAAATCAAGCCTACACGGCGAAGAGCTTCAATAAACCCAATAGCAAAGTCACGTTGATCCTCTCTTTTTCTGGTGGCGGCACACGTGCGGCAGCGCTTTCATATGGCGTGTTGCAAGCATTGCGCGACACCAACATCGAAATCGATGGTGAAACGGTCAATCTGTTAGATGAAGTCGATATGATCAGCTCGGTATCCGGTGGCAGCTTTACCGCCGCCTATTATGGTATCTATGGCGACCAGATATTCGAAGATTACGAAGAAACGTTCCTTTATCACGAAGTCTCGAAAGATCTGTTTTCCATCCTTTTATCTCCTACTTATTGGTTCTCGTACGCCACCAGAACAGACAAAGCCACCGACTATTACAAAGCCAACATCTTCGGCGAAAGCACGTTTGCCGACATGTACCGAGAAAATGCGCCCTACATTGTGATTAACGCAACCGACATTTCAACGGGCTCGCGTTTTTCATTCACACAAGAGTACTTTGACCTGATTTGTTCAGACTTAAACAGCTATTCCGTGTCTAGCTCGGTGGCCGCCTCTTCTGCTGTCCCTTTTGTATTTACTCCTGTTGTGCTTGAAAACAAAAACGACTGCGACAAAACAGAACACATACAACCCTCATTCGACGCCACCAGTTACCGCAACCGAAATCTGATCAAGTCGTTAGAGTCATATAGCAATAAGGATGATGTGAGTTATCTCCACCTTGTGGATGGCGGGATTACTGACAACCTCGGTTTGCTGTCGGTGTATGAGATGTCTGAATACTTGCGTTACAACGACAACGAAGAGCTGAAAAACTTGTACGACACCCAGCACGCGCGTCCTATTGTCATCATTTCGGTTGATGCATCGACGAACCCAGAATCTGGCATTGGAGAGTCAATTGAAGCGCCTTCCATGAAACAAACGGTGGACGTCATCACCGATATCCAGCTGCATCGCTATAACGACACAACAAAAGATTTGATCGTCGACGAGTTGCAGTCTTGGTCGGAGCTGGCCTCTCATCAAGGTCGTAAGGTTTCTCCGCACTTCATTGAGATCAGCTTGAATAAATCAGACAACAGTGCCAAGCGATACTTACTCAATCAAATTCCGACGGACTTTATGATCGACAAAGAAAACGTCGACCTATTGATTGAAGAAGGTAACAAACAACTTGTTGCCGATCCGGAATTTCAAAACTTCTTATCATTTGAATATAATAAATGATGCTAATCTAGTTGCTTATTAAAGCGCAATCTGGCCATCAAAAATTACGTCATAATTTCACCTTTACAAGGATCACTATGGAATTTGAAAACAACATCTTACATCTCGGGTCATTCTTTGCTGTGACCATGGGGATCGTGGTTCTATTTATCGGTCGGAGGCTCAATCAGGTCATCGGTTTTTTGAAAGAGTTCAGTATTCCAGAACCTGTCTCTGGCGGGATTTTGGCATCGCTCCTGTTCGCGGCTCTTTACGCGACGACCTCAATCGAAGTGCAGTTTGATCTGTTTGCTCGCGATGTATTATTGGTCTACTTCTTTACCACGATTGGTATTAACTCAAGTTTGAAAGATCTGTTCAAAGGCGGAAAGCCCTTGGTCATTTTGCTAGCAATCACTATCTTCTTCATGATCATGCAGAACATCGTCGGTATTTCTGTCGCATCAATGTTTGGCCTAGAGCCTGTCTTTGGTCTACTCAGCGGAAGTATTTCACTGATTGGCGGACATGGCACCGCGATTGCTTGGGCACCCAAGGTTGCAGAAGAATTCGGCCTAGAAAGCGCAATGGAAATTGGTATCGCCAGTGCAACGTTCGGGCTGATTTTAGCCAGCCTTATGGGCGGTCCTATTGCAAAGTTTCTCATCAAGCGTCATAACCTCAAACCTACCGATGAGCAATCAGGCTCAATCGATTCAAATGCCAAAAAGCAACAACAAGCCCTCACATCATTTCAATTTTTAGACGCCGTGTTAGCGATCCATATTTGTGTCATTGTCGGCGCGTTGCTTAATGAATTGATCAGTCAGACAGGATTACAGCTTCCACTGTTCGTATCGTGCTTGTTTGCGGGTATCGTGATCACCAACGTAATGCCAGACTCCTACCCTAGAATCTCGGGCGCAAAATGGCCGACACGCTCGCCCGCTATCGACTTAATTGCTGAAATCTCCCTGGGTACATTTTTGGCGATGTCATTAATGAGCATGCAGCTTTGGACGCTCATTGACTTGGCGGGTCCTATCTTCGCGATATTGGCAATGCAGCTGCTACTGGCCGTGATAATCAATATCTTCATCGTGTTCCCATCAATGGGTAAGACCTATGATGCGGCTGTTGTATGTGCTGGGTTCGGAGGGATTTCGTTAGGTTCAACACCGACAGCCATGGCAAACATGTCGGCAGTAAGTCAAAAGTATGGGCATTCAGCACAAGCCTTCATCATCGTGCCATTGGTATGCGCGTTCTTCATTGATTTAGCGAACGCCCTGATTATTCCTTACTTCATGAGAATGATGTAGCTGACCTTTGTTAAGACGGTACACCACAATTTGTAAAAGCGGTGTACCGCAATTTATTTAGGCGGTGTATCCCAATAAAAAGAGCCGCTCGTATAGAGCGGCTCTTTTGCTAATGACTAAATTTGACTATCACTAACGACAACCCAAAGCTTATTGAATCGCTATCGAAATCTCGACTTCAGTTTCACCTTTGTAAAATTCAAAGTCTGTTGTGTAAGTTCTCACATGTGGGCAATCCGCTGCGTTGAAGTACGCCCACACCTCTCCCCATAAATCGATGACCGCTTGAGGAAGTTCACCTTCAGCAGAAAACGTCAGATATTTGCCTGCTTCAATCTTGGTTTCAATAAGATTATTTAAGTCTTGATCCGTTAACGCATTAGCACACGCGATAACATCAAACTCACCCGTAAAATCAGACTCGTAATTAGTGTAGACACCGTACACTTTTGAATCCGGCGTCAGTTTGGGAAAAGCCTGATCAAAAAAGCCCTGCCACAATTGACCTATCTTCGCTTTAGTTGGGTCAACCTCATCCTGATTAGTGGTTCTTACTGAAAACCCATACGCCTTTACGGCTTCAATCGTTTCTACTTTCATTCGTTTTATCCCTAAGCCAACGATGGTTTGAGCATATTGAATCGATACCTAATCTTCAATCTCTTTGTGACCACACTTCTCACACACTATATGACGAGAAAATTCGTCCATAGATGCGATAAATGGGCCAAGGAACCAACCTTTTATCATGCCTGCCCAAAACTCGCTTCGCTTTTGGTTAGGTTTCTCTGCAAACGCACTCGTCTTTCTGACCAACACCACAACGTGCTGTGTATCTTCTCGGCATGCGGTGCAATAGCATTGTTCTATGGTGTTATTCATTTGAAAGCCTATGACGTTTTGAATGAAATCTGCTGAAAATAAGGATTGTCGACACAGACTTCTAGTGTGGAAAGATCAGTGAGTACGACAAGTTGTTCTACACCTTGAATACTGACCTTAATGCACTCTTCACGGCTATCATTGCGTTGAGTATCTAATCCGACACATTCAATCTGCTCGCCAGACTTCAGCGTTAACTTGATTGGGTATCGGTGCATACACACAATTTCAATATAATCGTAATCGTTGCAACTAATCATAATACCCCTCCAATTCATCCACCACGCTAATGCGACACGCCATACTATGCAATATGCATATAATCAATCATTTATCTAAATCACATTGACACTTTAATCGTAAAGCTACTGAGTTATCTATTAATTTTAGACTGATTCCTCGCTCTTCACGTTTCTTCTGTGTTCTACAATTTAATGCTTAGAAAATTCTTTCCAGTACTGGTAAAGCCCGTTGATATCTGAAGAGCACATCAACGACATCGCGCCTTTGATCTGTTCTTCGCTCCACTGCCACCATTTCATTTCTAGCAACTGAGCGATTTCAGTCTCATTGAAACGATAACGGATATGGCGTGCTGGGTTTGAACCGACAATCGAGTATGGAGCGACATCTTTAGTCACAACCGCTCGACTTGCGATGATGGCTCCGTCACCAACCTTAACACCACTCATGATCATGGCTTCTGTACCAATCCACACGTCGTTACCAATCACGGTATCACCAGAGCGTTCAAAGCCGTCTATCGCACCTTCAAACTTCTCATCGTCTTGATAGAAGAACGGGAAGGTACTCGCCCACTGATTTTGGTGGCCTTGGTTGCCCGCCATCATAAACACAGCGCCAGAACCAATCGAACAATAGCTGCCGATGATCAGCTTATCGATGTCGGTTCTATCCGGTAATAGGTAACGCGCACAGTCATCAAAACTGTGGTTATGATAATAACCCGAGTAATAGCTGTGCTCGCCCACGATGATGTTTGGGTTGGTCACTTGTTCTTAGAGTGACTTTCCAACAAACGGGCTCTCAAAATAGTTTTTCATTTTTGTACTCTTAGTTTCGTTCTTTTAGTTAGGTACTTTTGTTGCGTGTCTATGGTTTTAACTTGTTTATCTTAGTGTAAAGGCAAACGTGCCCTATCGACCGCCTGCAATATCAATAAATGAGCCGGTGACATACGAAGCTTCATCCGATAATAACCATGCGATAGAGTTCGCGACTTCTTCTGGTGTGCCACCTCGTTGTAACGGTAACTGTGAAGCTAGTCTGTCTACGCGATCTGGCTCTCCGCCGTCTGCGTGCATCTCAGTATAAATACAACCTGGCCTTACGCCATTCACTCGGATGTTACGTGAAGCCAATTCAAGCGATAAGCCTTTGGTGAGTGAATCCATCGCACCTTTCGATGCAGCGTAATCCACATACTCAAACGGTGCGCCAGTACGAGAAGCGGCAGACGATACATTCACAATCGAACCCGCGCCATCGGCTTGTTTGATAAAGGCTTTACTGCACAGAAAGCAGCTTGATACGTTGGATTTCATCACCTTTTCAAAGCGATCCAATTCAATATCAACCAACGGTGACTGGGTAAACAAGATCCCGGCATTATTGACCAAGTGCGTCACTGGACCTAGCTTATTACGAGCAATCTCAAATAAAGATTTCACGTCCGATTCAACAGACACATCCGCACGCACGCTTATCGCGGTTCCGCCTTGTTCACGAATCTCGTCTACTAGATCTTCAGCTCGCGACTCATTGTGTATGAAGTTAACGCATACAGCATAGCCTTGACTGGCCAACAATTTAGACGTCGCTGCGCCAATGCCTCGGCTTCCGCCGGTTACAACCACTACCTTGCTCAATGAAACCTCCTAATGTTTACTTATTCTGTGCAACCTGATTATTCGATACGACCTAGTTGTTCGATACAAACTGATCGTATCGACACAAACTAATTACTCGACACAACCTGAACCCACTGCGATCGCCACGCCGGCGCTTCGAATGGGTCTGGCCAAAACTCAGTTTGCTTTTGAATTAAACCGTCAACCACCGTGTGAAAGGTGATCACTCGGCCTTTCAACACACTGTCAGTGACCGAAACGTCCGTGACTACCGTATCACCTTCACAGACAATCGAATTGAGCGTGAATTCCCAAACACCATTGGCTGGGTATTCAGTATTGATTGCAGTGAAGTTGTCGCGCCCTAACGTCAATTCAGACGACTGCGGCCAATAGCCTTCAAAATCTGCGGTTAACCATTCACCTGCCTTTGCAAAATCATTACTGCGCATTGCATCCCAAAATCCCAATACCACTTGTTTTGGTGTCATTATTCTTCCTTAAAGTTATTTACGTGTGGTGATTTTTAAATGTCTGCTTCGTTATGCGTACTTGCTAATGATCGTTAAAAGATCATCGACACTGTTAGCAATGTAATCGGGCTTGGTTTGCCAATTTTCAGGTTTCGATCGGCTATAACCTGCTGCAACGGCAATCACTTTTGCGTTTTTACCCAGCGCGGCTTCAATATTGCGAGCAAACTGTGTGTCCGCTTCATGGTCACCGATGTACATCAAACAAAGCTCGTTAGTCGGATCGGCGCCAAATATGTTCTCGACACATTTCACACCACCAAATGGATGGGGTTTTTGGTTGCCGTTCGAAACATCGTCATAACCCACTACCGATTTAAACAAATCGCCGATGCCATAACTGTCGAGCACACCACGAATATTCAATTGAGAGTTTTGAGAGCAGATCCCATGTGGAAGATGAGCAAACTGATTAACCACGGTTTCCATTCCTTCAAACAAGGCGACGGCTGTTTGTTTTTTCTCTTGATGCTCTGCCCACATTCCACCAGCGATCAACATTTCATCGTGTGATAAGCCGTAATAGTCGATATATAAGGCTTGCCAGTTTTTAGCCCCGTGGTTGGCTTCATGATAAAGCGCTTCGCTGAGCAAATATTTAGGTAAGTTATCACCTGACAAGTGTGGCGCGACTAAAGAGATAATATCTTTTGTGATTGCGATATTCTTTGGAACGGAATTGACTATGGTTCCATCGTAATCCCACAGGATGGCATCTAACTTCATACACTATCTCTTTGTTTCGATTAGTAATTTTAATTTATCATTCATAAGCCTATTTAGGGCAATTTTATTGTCTTGAATTTCGAAATTTGTCGAATAGAAGCAAAGCTAGAGAACAAACCGTTACTAGCAAACAAAAACCAAACAGTGTTTGCTCACATCACTGCTTTATCAATTGCAATATATGCGTATAATCCCCGCTCCATTGCGCTATCGCCATTAAAAATAGCGCCATTCAACATTTTTAATGAGTACCCAATGTCGAAACTATTTTTCAAAGGCCGTATCGAAACAAGACAGAACCACGTTCTTGCTGGCTACAACGTAAACCGCGATGTAAAAGCGGGTACTGAAGAATCTCCAATCGCTGTAATGGTTCAAACTGAAGCGCGCAAAGCAGAAGTTGAAGCACTAGCCGCTGAAAATACTATCTTCGTTACTGTTACAGTCGACGCAGACAAAGAAGAGAACACCATCGAGCTTGATACTCTACTGAACAAGCCAAAAACGATGACGTTTGAAAAGACCCCTAACCGTAACGACCCATGTTCTTGCGGCAGCGGTAAGAAATACAAGAAGTGCTGTGCATAAGCGCTTTGACTTGAAGAATTTAAAAACGGACCGGTAGCAATATCGGTCCGTTTTTTTATACGCTAAGCAAGCTTATTCAGCGTAAGACAAATTATTAGGCGTCAGACAAACTGAAGCCACTAAATTTGGCGAAATTAGGCGTCGCCTTACTGCCACTGAACGTATAAAGCATCACACCCTGTTCACTGCCTACTAACGAATCAAACGTGATCACTTCCTGCCATTGTTGTTTTTCTAACGGGCGGAAATGAGCGCTGACTTTTCCGCCTTGTTTGACGAGCTTTACCGACACACTAGATTCACTAAACAACAGACGTTCCTTGATCTGTGGCTGACCATTTTGTTCTACAACGAACATCAATGAACGCTCGCCCATGAACATCTCTTTGCTCACTTTAATGTAGTTGTCGTTATCCCAGTAAATACCTAACCCAGCTTGTTCAAATGCGAGGTTTGGATCTAATTGAACCGTCACTTCTGTGCTGTAATCCGAGCTAGATACTGGATGAACGAAGATATTATCAACATCAGCTGAACCCGCACCAAAGATATTGCCCTCTTGCACTTGCATCGTCAGCACACCGTTTTCCAAAGACCAATGTTCAGGATTTTCATTTCTGATTTGCCAGTTAACGAGGTTATTCATGTTATTAGTCCTTGTTGCTAGATCATGCGTTGACGGAGTTGATAAAACACATTGTCGAGTTCATCGGCGTTTTGCTTTTGAATGCGATTAAGCTCTCTTTGTACAGAATCGTACATAAGTTGGTTATCCATGTCTTTCAATGCCGCGTAGTAATGAATGCGACGTCCCAAGATAAAGTTATTCTGGTCATTCTCACTCATCATATTGAAACGATCTATTGTCGCTAAGAACTTCGCTTTATCCTGTGGCAACTGTCCGTTCAGTTCCATCAACAAATTAATACCGTGATAGTTACCATAGTTGCCCGTCACGCTGTTTAGTTTACTGATCAGTTGATATTGTTCTTCAAGCATTTCACGTTCGCTAAGTGGCGTGAACTCTCCATTCTGCACCAGTTCATCCAATTCGGTTCCAGGCTTCACAGCAAGCGACAGAATGCGTATTTCATCTGGGTTGATTTGGTTAAGTAAGGCCGCCGTTTCTTCAACATGCTGCGCCGAATATTCTTTACCACCCAAGCCAAGGATAATGAAGGTCATCATCTTCATACCCGCTTGCTTCGCGTATTCGGTCGATTTCAAAATAGATTTCGGAGTAATGCCTTTTTTCATCAATTTGAGAACATCAATAGAACCCGATTCCATACCGCAATAAAGCATGTTGAGCCCTGCATCACAGATGGCTTTCATCTCTTCAGGCGACTTCTTAGTCATGCTTTGCGCTCGTCCATAAGAGCTGATCTGCTTTAACTCTGGGAAGGCTTGTTTGAGTGTATTCAACACATCCAGCAAGTCTTCGGTATCCATAGTGAATGAATCACCGTCTTGCAGAAAACAGGTCTCAAATTTACGGTTCTTATAGAATGCTTTCGCAGCCCAAATGTCTTTCTTAATCTCTTCAACGGGACGAATTGCAAACTCCATCCCCTCAAACAGCGTACAGAATTTACATTTGTTCCAAGGACAACCTTGGGTGGTGCGAATCAATAAGCTATCCGCTTCTGAAGGTGGGCGAATATGCCCTTGTTGGAACTGATACTGTGTCATTTGAATGCCCAATAATTAACTATTCGCATAGACTACTAGAAGTTCATTCAATGAAAAACACGGTACAATTTGAATTATTATCAAATGAAAACGGATAATTAAAGAAGAAGAATGTTGAAGTATTAAGTAGGTTAAAGGCTAATCAAGGTTGTCCGGTGTACGTAAATTGGTTCCACACTTTGTACATTTATAGTCACCGTTTCCGCCACTTGAAGCTAGCGACGATAAAATCATTCCAAGCAACCCTGGCTTCTTTTCATGTTGTGGCGCTTTTTCGGCTTGGTTACTGAACATAGTGTACTTGTGCAGTGTCAGTTCCTTACAGTTACTACAGAACGCTCTCGTCTTCTCACTTCCATACATAATATCTATCGCCTTAACTCAAAGCACAAACTAAACATATGGCAAATATGCCACACGTAGAGTTAAATCTAAATATTTTCATGAAGTTATGAGTAAGTAAGAGCGTTTTAAAGAAAAGTAAACTCTCGACTGTTAAGTGAAGTGTTGGTGAACAAAGTTATTCAATTCAGTCACGCTTCTGATGATGTAAACCTCTTTCTCTTTAGCGCGCAATTCTAACTGCGCTCTAAAGTCGTCATTCCAAAATTTAGGACACAGTTGTAGTGTCTTATAGCTTTGTATCGTGCCTTTTATCACTGAGCTTCCAGCAGGCCAGCCTTCAGGTTTAACAAATAAACCTTTGAGCATTCTCTTGGTTACAAACCAGTAGCTAGTTGAATAAGGAATGTCGATATAAACCAAGGTATCAGCTGCATCTAAACGTGTGTTGAACGAGCCTAGAGGGCCAAAACCATCGATGATCCAGCTTTCTGACTTAAGTATGCTCTCATGAGCCTCCTCAAATACTTCACGTCCAACAAACTCTCCGTTGGCCTTGTAAACAATAGAGTCCAACTGGTGAAGCTCTATCCCTGTAGCTAGTGCTAACGCCTTGCTGACTGTGGACTTTCCACTCCCAGGCTTACCAAAAACCGCGATCTTTTTCATATGACTTCCTCTATTCAGATAAAACCCATAAGACAGCGACAAAAAACCCACCTTACGGGTGGGTTCGATAAACAAAGCGCATCAACAATCCCACCATTCTTATGGAATGATGATAATTCGTTGGTTAGATGGCGCTAAATTCAGTTTCATAAAACTACTTTTATATATTGTTGCTTAGTTGTCAATGCAGCCAAACGTTGATTGGGAAGCTATATCCTCGTCAAGTCGCACCCATTAATAGTCTTAATGAGTGCTAATTGGTCTTGGTTATTTCGCTTTCTTTTTCGCCACTGTCGCTTCTGATAGCTTGCTTAGTACACCCGATACTTTCTTAACGACCTCGTCACAGCCATTGATCGCGTGACGCTCTACCAAGTAATTAGGATCGTTGTAAGACAACCATACTTTCTTATTTGAATCTTCAGTGACTAACACCTTCTGCGGTAAATCTATCGCGACTTCTTGAGCACATTGCATTAATGGTGTCCCTACTTTCGGGTTACCAAAGATGATGACTTCCGTTGGTCTCAATTCAAGATCGACCTTACTCGCGTTTTTCTGATGGTCAATTCGCGCAAACAATGTCAAACCTTTGCTTATAGCGAGTTCTTCAAAGCGGTCAGCGGTCTCTTTCACTGAGTAATTACTTTGGTATTTAATCAAACCATCAGAAGCCGCAGCTGAAAATGATGCCGAGAGTAAAATGGCGCATAGTGGTAGTAATTTTTTCATCGTCACCTCAGAGATTTAACCTAGTCAAACTTAGATTCATAGCGCCACTTCTAAAATCAGCGACGTAGCCCATGTCAGTATAGACGCGATTCCATTCTCAGTTTGCAGAGAGGATCACTTTTCTAATGCGTCTTATTATCATCAGTTTAGGTTAACTCGACGCTAACCATTGGCTTTGAAGCTTGAATGTTTGGTCATCAAAATCAATAGTGCCTTGCACACCTAGTGGCGTGACTAGCATGGGATGGGTGTGACAACTGTCGAAGCCATACAGGATCGGGACATTTTTACCGTTCAGCACTTCAAGAAGTACATCGAGTGGTGTTCGCCCTGTCCCTTTGTCATCAAACAACTCATGTTTGCCGAGTACAATTGCGCCTACTTTATCGAATACTCCGCAAGCCAATAAGTGCGCGAATGAACGCTCGACCGCTTCAATGCCTTTTAGTGAATCTTCAATAAGCAGAATATCGCCAGACTGAATTTCTGGCATGTATTCGCTGCCCCAAATCCCGGCCATCGTACTCAGGTTGCCGCCAATCACGCGACCGCTTACTTGACCTCTTCCCATGAAGTGCCATTCGTTATTGTAAACTGGCTTTGCAGAGTCTTGAGTTTCCCAATCGTGTTTAATGTCCGTCCAACTCTCAGGCATCGTGTACTGATGTTGGCTTGAATCCGAGCATAAGATGTCAGTAAACGATTGGAAGGTTTCGTCGACTAATGGCGGGAACTCACCAAATGACGCAACAAGTGCAGGGCCATAAAAAGTCACCAATCCAGTTTTGGCGTAGATGCCTAACAGTAATGCTGTGGCATCTGAATAGCCGACGATGATCTTAGGGTCGTCTTTAAGGGCATCATAATCGATGTATGACAACAGTGAGTTACTGTTGTTACCACCAATGGTCGACATAATGCAGCGCACGTCAGGATCTCGAATGAGCTGATTGAGTTCTTCGGCTCGCGCTTGAATGGAACCAGAACGATACCCTTCTGACTCTCCAGTTAACAAACCTTCAACTAGAATGAAGCCCTGCTTTTCCAAATAACGTTTAGCACGAGCAAATCGATTAGGTGCAAAGACCGTTGCGGGCGATGACGGTGAGAAAAATCCGATTTTGTCACCAATATTTAAAGCTTTTGGGTATATCACTCGTTTGTCCTCCATAACAAAATTGGAATAATACGCCTGACTGAAACTCACTAATTCTTAAAGCAAACGAGTTCTTTAAGCGAGTTGATTTCGGGGTTAGAGCTCAAAAAATTAAGGTTGAATCAAATTTTCATCCCCAATTAATGCCACGATTTAGTCCCACATTTCTCACACTGGTATTCGTAATCACTGTCGACATAAAAACCGGGAACATTATGGTCACCTTTAAACAATAACGTCATCAGGTACTCCATCAACACGCCTAACTTCCATTGTTTCTTTTCAGATTCAGTGTCCGCTTTAGATTCAGCATCGGAAGCGTTAACAGCAAGGTGCGGGGTAAGTGCGTTACACTGTTCGCAGTGATAAGGATGTTTAATATACTTATTATCAAGCATTTATATAAGCCAACCAATATTTATAAAGTTGATACATACTAACAACTTATCACTCGGTTCTCGAACTTATTGTTGTCCACTAGATCTTTATTTGAAAGAAATGAGACACAAGGTAAGTGCCATGCATCTTGAATCAGTTGCCATCGAGATTTCCCTCATTGAACAGCTAAAGCTATTGTTACGCTTAGGTACGAAATTAACTTTTACTTTAATAGCCCTTTGTCCGCAGCACCTTCAAGCTGCACTTCTAGCTCTTTCCATAAGGCACGACTGCCTTTAGAAATACGCTCGCCATTGAAGGTCAGGACTTTGTCTTTGGATATGTTGTGCTTCTTCCAGCTATGACCACCACCATGGATGTTATGAAGCAAAGGCGGCACTCTATCGATCGCCTTACCAAATCTAGCTTCCGGTGACTCACCGGCTTCGAACTCAAGCCATAAATCCAAATACTCGCTTCTTGAATGGCTCGGCAATGATTTCAGCAAGCGCTCGACGCAGTTTCTCTCTTTGAGCTTGTTTTCTTCGGTTTCACTGGCATAAATGATGGTATCTCCCGCATCGATTTCCCCAAGGTCATGAATCAGCAACATCTTCATTACTCGGGTAATATCGATTTCTTCATTGGCATAGTCTTTCAACATAAGAGCGCTCAAACAGACGTGCCAACTGTGCTCGGCCGAGTTTTCATATCGGTCCAATCCAACTGGTTTCGTCTGTCGATGAACATCCTTTAATTGTTCAATTTCGACCATGAATTGCAGAATGCCTTTGATTTCTTCCACGATAAGCTTCCTTAACTTAAGTTGATGATTGAGCGGTGCGGAGGGTTAACCTAGCGACAAAGAAGCGTTACTCCCAATGAACCGACATTTTGTAATACGCAACACCCGATGGTTGTGGGCTAAGCTTATCTACCTGTTAGCCATAGGGTGTTCAGGATTTAACTGAAGCAGATCCCACAAGTTACCGTAAAGATCTTCAAACACAGCAACGGTGCCGTAGCCTTGCTCTTTAGGCTCTCGGACAAAGTTAATGCCCAAAGACGTCATACGTTCGTAATCACGCCAGAAGTCATCGGTGTTTAAGAATAGGAATACGCGTCCACCAGCTTGGTTGCCGATGAAATCGAGTTGCTCTGGCTTGGAAGCTCTAGCAAGTAACAGGCTCACACCGGTTGAATTTGGTGGAGCAACAACAACCCAGCGCTTATCTTCTTCTGGTAGATACGTGTCTTCGATGAGATCAAACTTAAGCTTGTTTACATAGAAATCAAGCGCTTCATCGTAGTCTTTTACCACGAGTGCAATGTGGACAATATTCTGTTTCATAACATACCTTGTTGGGGTTTTAGCTGCGTGGAATAATGCCATGAAGCAGGTAAAGACACTAGGTGTCGCATCATAAATCGTAGTATCTCGTCCTTCAAAATCTAAAAGCTACGCATCACCTATAACTCCCAGAATCCGAGCTCGACGCCACCTTGAATAACAATGGCACACATGCCGTGACGTGGTAACTCCAATGGCGGCACCGCAACTTCGGCGCCTAGTTTCTCGGCTGCAGTTACTGCAGACTGAATATCGTCAACCAGCGTGTAATGACGAACAGTTGGTTCTTCAGTTTCACGAAGCGGTGCTCGAATGCCAATTACCCCGCCATTAGATAGCTTTGCAGTGCGCGCCCCACCAAGGTTCACATCTGCACCACTGAATTTCACGTTGTAGAGCTGAGCGTATGTTGCACAAACGACATCGACTTCTGGGGTAACCACTTCAAGATATTGAACCTTCATCAAATTTCCTTCTCGTGTTCTTTAAAACTCTCAATCTGCATACAACTGTGCAGGAGTGCTTCATCAAAATTAATCGGTTTCATATTACTAAGCGATTTGACCGCGCATGATAAATTGCGGGCCTGCTGCGCCACCTAGATACTGTTCATTGGTATCTTCGAAGCCGCCTTTGTTATAACAGTTGAATGCTGCGGGATTTTTGCAATTCACAGTTAAGTAAATCGACTGATACGCTGAGTAATTCGCTTTTAAATAGGGAAACAAAGCTTTGACCGTGCCAGTTCCTAAACCTTTACCTTGCTGGTTTTTATCAAGCACAAAAGCTCTTAGCCCAATGCTTCCTTCAGGGCAGAATTCGTAGTGCTCTGCGTAAGCGATATCCAGCTTAAAGAAACCAACAACTTCGTTATCAGACTTGATCACGTGCAAGTGCATCGTTTCATTGCCGTCTAATAAAAACTCTGCAGCTGTACCAGCGAACTTAACCTGTTCATCGGCGAGTTGGATAGCCTGAACTGACGCCACATGGGATTCTTCAAGCCTTTCGATAGTTATCATTATTGTTCCTTCTGTATAGCACCCACGAAAAACCGACTAGAGCTCATCGCTAGTGTCTCGAGAACCGTAGTTTGGGAAGTTGATATTAAGAACGTTATCATCCTCAAGTGTGAATAGAACACTTCCATTCTCTACACCGGTTTCGTTCCTATCTGAACAACCTAGAAACAACTCCCAATCAAACGAATATTGAAGTCGGTATTGATTCGCATTGATGTGTAGAACGTCTTTGATGTTAATGCCGTTCACCACATGTGCCATATCATCGATGTATGACAGATCAGGGATTAACTTTTCTTCGAAATTACTCTTATGCTCGGTTAAGAAATTGAGCAGTTCAGAACATAACTCGGAGCCATGAACCAATGGTTTAGACAGACTAGAAAACAACATTTCTAAATACTCCAAGGATTGTTTTGATATTGGGAAGATGCGCGCGAGTCTGTTACAAATTCAAGCTCAATCGGAAACGGTAACTTCAAAATCCGACACTACATTAGAGTTTTGGATGTGTTGATACCAACTTTTTACGTCTTCAACCAGCAAGTGCATCATGTAATTGTGACAGTGCGCAGGTTCATAAAAGTTTTGCAGAAGGAAGGCACAACTGCCGTGTCGTAGATAGGCGATATCGTGAAATTCAGACTTCACTTAAAAGCCGATTGACTGGTAAAAACGCTTGGATAAATCGAAGTCTTTCGCGGGTACAAAAGACTTAGTTTCTGAGACTTTGAGGTTTTCCATCCTACATCCTTATAGTATTGATATTCCGGTGCTGACACGCTTAACGCTTTAAGTGGTTACGGCGTTTATTCAGAGCTCTTATTCAGAGTCTTGCTAAAATGAGTCAACTTCGGCTTTAGTTAGATAACGCCACTGGCCTGCTTCAACATCCAAACGAACGTCACCAATCTGTTCACGGTGTAGGCCAACAACTCGATTCCCGACCGCAGCAAACATTCGTTTTACTTGATGAAACTTGCCTTCTGTAATGGTCAACAGCACTTCTTTACTGGTAATCACCTCGAGCTCTGCCGGACGCGTCGGCTTTTGTTCGCCCTGCAATTGAATGCCCGCTTTAAACTTATCAGCGACATCGTCTTTGATGTCTCGTGACAATGTCACGCGATACACCTTCTTACAAGACTTGGTTGGCAGCGTAATATTGAATGACCAGCGCCCATCATCGGTAATTAAGACTAAACCTGTGGTGTCGGCATCTAAGCGCCCTGCGATGTGCAGTTCTGATGCTTTGTCTATCTCGATGTAGTTGAACAGTGAAGGATAAACTTCATCGACATTAGAACAGATAGTACCCGCAGGCTTGTGCATTAAAAGGTATCGAAATTCACGCAATTTAAGCGGCATGCCATTTAATAAGATGGCGTTGGTTTCATGAACCTGAGTCGATTCATCGGTGACTGTTTCACTGTTTACGTTCACCTCGCCATTATGGATGCGTTCAATCGCTTCAGGCTTGGTTAGGTCAGTGCTTTTACATAGGTATTTATCAAGGCGCATTAATCGTCGGCACCACATTTAGCACAAGGCTTGTAAGTTCGTTCACCTTGCTCGATAACCACATAGTCACCAACGCACTTGTCACATAAAGCGAGCTTTGGGTAAGCCTCTTTTTGTTTCTTTGCGTTAATGTTGCCTTCGGTGGTGTATACGGTTCTCATCTTGATGCCTTTGTTTGAATAACGTGAGAGGCGCAAATTGTATCACTGTTTACAGCTTTGATTGGAGTGGTGGTGCATAGATAAATTGATTTTAAGTACCGCTATTCCAAGTTCCCGCCCGTAACGGCTTAACCATGAACAACAAAATCAACGTGCCACGCCTATCAGTGGTAAAATGATAAAAGCTCACCAACTTATGAAGTCGATAATGAAAGATTGTAATCAATGCGGAAAATGCTGTATCAAATACGGAGATGGCGACCTTGCCGCGACTCAAGAAGAGATCGATTTGTGGGAGTTGTTCAACCCAGACATCTTTGAATATGTTCGAGGAAGCGAGATCTGGTTCGACCCTGAATCTGGCGAACGTTTAACTCGCTGCCCTTTTCTGGAGCTGGTTCCGACGAAAGACACCAAGGCTCAAGCCAAGTACACATGTAGCATTTACTTAGACCGACCAGAAGATTGCCGACACTACCCAAGCCTAATTAATGAGATGGTACGAGATGAGTGTGAAATGATTGAGGTGGTGGATTTACAAGACACGAAGAAAGCTCAAAGGAAACTCGACCTGTTGATGAAAGACAGCCGCCCTTCAAGCTATTCGTAAGCGATGATCTTTTGAAGATCAATCTTCAGTATTAGCTAGTAGCCGCTAAAACCTTAAGCCAAATACTGGTTCGCTTCTAACCAATCAAGCGCAACCAGTGCCGCCAATGAGCATACCGCTCTGTCGTTGCCATCCACAAACTTAAGCTCTTCAATTTCGGCATCCGGAGACAGTTCGCCAGTATAATCAGCAAGATAGCAAGTCAATTGCACCGATACGCCTTCCGCTTTGCCATCAGCTTGGCCTGTAAACGTCTCGACGTATTTGATGGAGTCAGGCACTAAATCAACTGAGATCTCTTCTTTGATTTCGCGAACCAGTGCTTGCTCATCACTTTCGCCAGCTTCACGCTTACCACCCGGTAGATAGAACAGTTCTTTGCCTTGTGATCTGACCATCAACAGCTTGCCGTCTTTGATGAATATCCAAGCCAGCTTATCAATTACCTTATGCATGTCGTTAGACCTTATTTCTGTTTTAGTTCTCGTTCTTACTGAATCAAGCCACACCATTAGTCGCGACCAAACAAAGCCTGGGTATGTTACACGCTGGAAGGAATATACTCTATTGAATCGAATAGGAAATATCATCGCCAAAACGAAAAATGACAGCGTTCGAGACAATGCTCATCAACTGTCATTGGCGATGTTTACGAACTGCTCTCTAGCTGCCCGCGAATAGTATCAATCGACTAGCCACTTAAGCGCAGAGTCATGGTCTTCGAATGACTTAATCTCACCGGACACAAACCAACTGCCGACTTTTGATGCCATTTCTTGCCAGCTTTTATCACCATATATCGCGATTTTGTCTATCTTCGAATTGAGCTCTAATCCAAGTTTAAAATCGTCCCAAGCAGCACGTAACTCCCAACCCGTTAAGGTGGAGATGTCGACCAGCATCTTGAGTTCAGATGAATCGAGTTCTTCTAGCGTGGTATTTAGAATTGGCATCATTGCTTGATAGTCATCGTGTGTAAGCTTGCCTTTCGCTTTAAACACAACGATGGTTTCACCGCTAACACGTTCAATTCCAACCGATATTCCATGACGTTCGATACTCATAACCTAGCCCTCATAGTAGAAACTAAAGTTAGCTTAGAGGATTAAACAGCAAAGAGATGAGAGGTTTACGTCAAAACGGACAAGCGCTTTATCTGAACTTAATATCAGAGAGTTAATCGCACTACTCCAACAGTTCGCTTAGGGATTGAACTTGTACGATATTCGGATGCTCTGACTTAAGATCAACTCCTTCCGTATTCAACCACACCGCTTGCAAACCCGCTTCAAGTGCTGGGTAAATGTCTTTCTCTAGAGTGTCGCCTACCATGGTGATCTCTTGTGGTGAAACACCGAGCTTAGAAATAATGGCAGGATAGAACCCCGACTCGAACTTAGAAAAGCCAATGCTCGCCTTACAAAAGTAACCCAAGATATATTGAGACAGGCCAACACGCTCAAAGGCTCGAATGATGTCGTCTTTACTGGAATCACCAGCATTGGTAGCAACATAAACTAGATGAGTTTTCGACAACTCCCCCAGTAATGCACGAGCACCACTCACTTCTTGTACGGTTTCCCAGTCACACATCTTCCCTTGTGCGTCTGGCAAATCGACCATCAGCGTATTGCCCCAGTCGAATAAGACTATTTCTGTTAATTCGATTAGCTTTGTCATCTTGCCTCCTGCATACGATGAATTATCTAATGTTTAAGCGAGCCTATAAAAACTTCTCGGACGGTTAGGCTCATTATGGACAACCTTGTTACTGTTTATGGAGCACGATCTTCTAAACACAAAATACCCTTTATTGATAAACCACTTTGAAACGCTCCAACATAAGTAACATGTCTTCACTTGGTGAGATCTTGAGCTCTTCACATTCACGAGAGAAGAAGTTCCAGTGAGCTTCTTTCCACCATTCGAGTGTTTTGTCACCCTCGCCTTCGGCAGCAGCAAACTCCGCCGTCACTTCGTTATATTTGCACTGTGAGACTGAAGTGATCTCTACAATGCAAACTGGCTTGCCATCCCAGTCAGTGACGACTTGCAAGTGACCAACTACTGGTCTCGTCTCGCCTTCATGGCTGTACCAATATTCAAGGCTGCAAGACGCTTGTTTTTCACCCTTGAGAATTAACTGGGCGCAGAGGTTGGCGTTGTATTCATCAGCACAGTAATAGTCGGCACTAAAAGAGGTGTATTGCGAAGCAACGTCTGCTGGTAATGTGTTGAGGTAGCTATCAAGATAAGCTTTGCTTCTTTCTTCCATGATCTTTCCAAATTCAATATCAGGTTGAGCCGATAAACACTTATAGATTAAGCATCTGGCTGCATTGGGAGTAACCTATCAAGTCAGGTCATAGCTGTAAACCGAGTGAATATCAAAATGTGGGCTGAGAAAGAAGAATATAGGTAGGATTTCGAGGCCAGTACAAGGAGATCCAAAAAGTGAAAGAAGAACCAAAAGCACCTTTAGTCGGTGCTTTTGGCTCTTAGTATCTCGTTACTAATAGCTCGTAACTGACGGGGTATTAACGGTTCAAGAAGTCGACCGCTTTGTCTGGGAAGTCGGTAAACACACCATCAACTTTGACTTGGTTGTAGAAGACATCCAACATGCCATCAAAGTTATCAGCATAAGCTGGGATTCTTCCTGGGTCAGCACGGAACGTGTACAGGTGAACATCTAAGCCCGCGTCTTTTGCTGACTTCATTAACGGTTTAATAATGATGTTATCTTTGGTCGATGCATCGTCCACCAACATTGGCTTCCAAGGGCCTATTCCTTCCGCATAAGACGCCACTTTTTCCATGCCACCAGCTTCAAACATCCAGTCGTAACTGTACGGCGTTGCTTTGTCACCTTGGTAGGTCATGGTTTCATTCCAATCTGTATAGGCCATCAACTGAACGAGCTTAAGATCCATTTCCATCACTGGCATGAGCTCATCGTTAATGCGTTGAAGTTCATTGGCGTCAAAACACTGCAAATACACTTTGTCGTCTTTTGATAGGTAACCATATTGATGCAAGGTTGCAAGCACAGCTTTTGAGATATCTTTGCCTTCGTGACGATGGAACCAAGGTGCTTTAATTTCAGGATAAATGCCCACGTCATAACCTAAGGTCTTATTTAGGCCTTGGATCAGCTCGATTTCTTCTGCAAAGGTAGCGACACGGAAATCAGACTGCCACATTGGGAAGCGCGTTGGGTACCCTGCCACTCTTTTACCTTGGTCATCGAGGTTAAAGCCTTCGGTCACTTTCAGGGATTTAATCTCAGCGAGCGTAAAATCAATCGCGTAGTAGCGGCCATCTGCGCGAGCACGTGTTGGAAAGCGATCCGCGACATCGGTGACTCGGTCTAGATAATGATCATGCAAAACCACCAATTGGTCGTCTTTGGTCACCACGACATCTTGTTCGATGTAGTCGGGTTTCATCGCATAAGCGAGCGCTTTAGCGGGTAAAGTGTGTTCAGGTAAATAACCTGAAGCGCCGCGATGCGCAATCACTAAAGGGTCGGCGAACGCATTTGCAGATAAGCTTAGTGCTAATAAGGTCAGAGACAGTGACGTTGTTTTCATTATTGTTTCCCTTGATAAAACAGAAGCAGGATATACCTGCCTCTGTTGTTATTTATAGATGTGATTCAGTAAATACACTACTGAGCTAGCGCTTCTCTCTCTCGTTCGAGATCTTTTTGTTTATGGTGCGCACGCTCACCTAAGAAGGCGTAAAGCAGACAGATGATTGAAGCCACACAAGCGCCGACCAAAATCATGAAGCCGCCATCCCAGCCGTAATGGTCAACCATGAAACCAAGCACCGCATTGGCAGCAACTGCCCCGCCTAGGTAACCAAATAGACCCGTTAAGCCAGCCGCTGTACCTGCTGCTTTCTTAGGTGCAAGTTCCAGTGCATACAAGCCGATCAGCATTACAGGACCATAGATAAGGAAACCAATCGCAACCAGTGCCAGCATATCAACCGTTGGGTTACCTGCTGGATTCAGCCAATATACCAACACAGCGACTGTCACTAGAACCATGAACAAGATACCTGCAGGTGCACGTCGGCCTTTGAATAACTTATCTGAAATCCAACCACACAATAAGGTGCCAGGGATACCTGCCCACTCATACAAGAAGTAAGCCCAAGATGATTTATCTACAGAGAAGTCTTTTGCTTCTTTTAAGTAAACTGGAGCCCAATCGAGTACGCCATAGCGGATAAGGTAAACAAACGCATTGGCAATAGCGATTGACCACAACAGCTTGTTAGAGAAAACGTACTTAAAGAAGATCTCTTTCGCCGTCATTTCTTTCTCATGAGACGTATCGTAGTCGTCTGGGTAATCGTCTTTGTGTTCTTCAATCGGTGGTAAGCCGCAAGATTGAGGTGTATCTCTTACAGTAAACCAAACAAAGACAGCAACGAGAGTGGCAAAAAATGCAGGAACATAAAAAGCGGTTCGCCAATCGTCGTTAAAAGCCCACAGCCCCAACAAGAACATTGGGCCAATCAAACCGCCACCCACGTTGTGAGCAACGTTCCATACTGACACTATCTCACCACGTTCTTTTCGTGACCACCAGTGAACCATGGTTCGTCCACAAGCTGGCCAACCCATACCTTGGAACCAACCATTCAAGAACAGCAGGATAAACATCGCAGTGATGCTGCCTGTTGCCCAAGGCATGAAGCCAAAGCAGAACATCACCAACGCCGACATTAACAAGCCACCGCTGAGGAAGTAACGAGGGTTAGAACGGTCAGAAACACTGCCCATTAAGAACTTAGATAAGCCGTAAGCGATAGATACCGCCGCTAATGCAACCCCTAGTTCTCCACGGCTAAAACCTTGTTCAATGAGATAAGGCATCGCCAAACTAAAGTTTTTACGGACTAAGTAGTACCCCGCATAGCCAACGAAGATGCCAAGAAACAGCTGCCATCGTAGTCGTGTGTAGGTGCTATCGATCTTATCTGATGACAAGCGATCGATATGCGCCATAGGTTTGAATATTCCAAACATAGGAACCTCATAATTATTGGGCGAAGGAAGAATTTAAATGCTCGAACGAAAAAATTTAGCGCTCATTCGAAATCAAGGGAATTGTATGTGCTTCAGGATTAATTTCTGTGATAGAGGTAGTTATTAACAAAAAATAACTTTAAATACAGCATATTAGTTTCATTTAATTAGACTGCGCTTCATATTTTTGTTTGTATCTGTTTAATTAAACATCAGAACTTTCGAGTACGAATAAATCCAAAAAGAGCGAGCGAACATAAATCAACCAACAACAACTTTGTTATTACTGCGAATGCATAGTGAATAACAACAATTTTGGTTGAATCTGTGGAGTTATGAAGGTGGTTTGGGCTATTGGTTAAAGAAGTTCGCTAAAATCAATGCAAACAAAAAGGGTCTAGATTTCTCTAGACCCTTTTAGGTAATAACGCTTGGTGGCTTGATGTTGGCTAATTAAGCAAACATTAGCTAATTACTCGAAGTATTAGCTAGCCACACGACATGATTATGCGTCGATGTAAAAAGCTTCTACAGTGCCTTTTAGAGTAATAAGCATTGGCTGACCAAAACGATCTAGCGCTTTTGGAGAAGGGATCTTAACCCAACCTTCGCTGATGCAGTATTCTTCAACATCAGTACGCTCTTTACCATTTAGACGAATGCCGATTGGGTATTCGAAACACTCAGCAACGTGGTGTGGGCTGCGTGGGTTGCCTGCAAGATGATCTGGTAAAGCTGGTCTTGAATTAGTATCGCTCATGTTCATTACCTGTATGTACGTAAATAAAAAAAGTGCGTCATTCTAGTCAATATAGGCTTTGTGCTCAACAACTGCTGCAATAAATCGTCTTGATCGTTTTAATCAACAGCTAGTTGTTTGATTTAAAGGCGATATCGGCATGAGTTTCAACGAAAATTTAACAGGTTTATGCATTATGGATGAAAGGGAGAAATTCATTACTCGAACGGCAGATAAACTAATATCAGGCTTTTATTCCGAGCTTATCGATTAAGCTCAATACTCATCACTTTATGGTTCGGTTCTGATTCGATATTTACGATTGACCAACCTAGCCCTTGGTAGAGACCCATGATATTGGTGTACGCGTAGAGTTGAGTTTGCACTGCAGAAGAAACCTGTCTGACACCACGATTAATCAGTTCACTGGCAATGCCTTGACCGCGCCATTGAGGGTCGACAAACACAGCGTTGATCCACACTACATCACGAACTTGGTGAGGTTCTTGAAAATAGGAATACGCCAAGCCACCAATGACCACATTATCGCGAAGTACGGTTATTACTGGAGGGAGTTGTACGTTTTCTTTATATGTATCTTTAAACTTGAAATCAGACCATTCACTTTGAAATAAGCCCTCTAACTCATGCCAATAAGGTGAGTTTTCATCGCAATTTCTAAAGATTACTTTCTGCATTTTTCCGTCCTTTTAAAGAGAGTAATTCGGCTATCCTAGCCTTGTTTAATCTAAGTGTAGGTAAAGCTACTCTTCTTCGTCGTAATCGTCTGCTGGGTCTTGATTAATTTCTTCGCCGCATCCTAGGCATTCACCTTGCAGATCCGTAGGCATCACAATAATCAAACCACAATGAGGGCAAAGATCGCCTTGTTGAAACATCCTGTATTCCTTCTACTTAATGGCTATTGCTTAGGATATTTTTGCTTACTCGCTTCTAGCCAGTCGTGAATCACTTGGCGAGCGGATTCCGACGGAGGTGCATTTCGTTTTCCGCAGATTTGGTCTATTTCAAAAGGAAATGCTTTGCTCGGGACGCGGCGTAAACCTATGGTTAAACGCTGAGGCTTGAGCATGCGGAACACCACATAACGATCGCTCATGATTCGGTTGTGATACACGCCAATACAGTGCTTCTGCTCGATGCCTTCGTGTTCAAGGTCGTAATAATCCGTGAGCGGATGAATGTTGTCATTGCCAAGTAAAGGAACGGGATAAGGGATGTCTTTATCCATTGGGCAGTTACCCTCCAAACGACGTAATTGGCGTTGCTCCGTCCAGCGGTCATGGAGTTGTTCAAACATCGCAAAAGAGTTCTGACTGGTAATCGCGCGCAGTGGATCATCCATCTCCAAATCTAGTCCTAACAATATCGCATCTTGGAACATCGCCATCTTCGACGGTGCGTTAAGTCTGCCCTCTTCCACCATTGCAATCCCTAGCCTGCTACCAGTTAGAAATGGATGAACTTGGTCCAAACGCAGGGCTGTGTATCCAACTTTTGAGTAATGCTTAAACTTAAGGACTCGTCTTTGCAGCGGTTCGAGAATACGAACAATGTGGTCGAGTTCATCACCAACATTGTAATGAAGCTCTAGCTTGTCGATGAATTTGAGTGTCGCCTTGCTGCCGTCTAAGCCCAACTTGGTAAGGATCTTCTTCTGCCCTAAGCGACTTAGTGCCAGTGCTTTCTTGTTGTCGACACTGTATTTCATGCAGATCAAAGCTAAAATAACAGGCCTTAATTCAAGCAATTGTGCGGCTTCATAGGTATTCGCAGCAAGCCACAGCATCTGGTATTGGTACTCTGGAAAGTCGTCGGTGATTTCACGATAGCGCGTAGGCAATGAGTCTAACCAACGACCATTCACGTCAAACTGTTCAACAAGGTTGAGGCTCAGCCCAATGCCCCCATCAAGCGGTCGTCTACCATCTTCAAACACATGAAAGCCGACGAGCTTTTGAGACCAATCTCGGATCTCAATGTCGTAGTCGAAACCTAATGTTCGAGTGGGAATGGTTAGTAGTGCTGTCATTGATGCCTCTTCGTTATTGGCGCATTGAACTATCAAGCCTATCTAACAGCATAAGCTAGCGCTTCAACCACTATATCAACCTTTTGTAAATTTCTTATCAATCAAAGCGATATAAATACGATAGTGCTTAGAAGAACATTGAATGATGATTTTACGCATTATGAGACCTCTTCGATATCATTTGTGCCAACAGAAACTATGCTTGATACATAACTCACAACAAGAGGCTTTAATTATGGATTACCGACATATTCTGGTCGCACTTGAACTGTCTGACGACACCAAGATTCTCATTGATAGAGCGACCTTCTTCGCTGATAAACTGGAGGCTGGCATTTCATTTGTTTATATCGATGGTACGCATGGAGAAATTTACCCAGAGCTCGTTGATATTCAAGGAAATGACGGTGATTTACCCATCAATGAAGATGCCGTTAAGCATTTGAAAGAGTTTGAAGCCTACGCCAAACACCCAATTAAGCACATTTTCGTGGGAACGGGTGATTTGAACGATAAGCTCAAAAATGCCATCGAAGCAAATGGCGTTGACCTATTGCTGTGTGGCCATCACCATGATTTTTGGCATAAGCTCATCTCCCATTCTAAACAGATCATCGATACTTCCCCTATCGATATTCTCGTTGTTCCTATGGAATAGAAGCTCCAGTTCGACACTCAAAAATAACCGGCTTTGCCAACCTCTATCGGTATTATTGGTTGGCTTGATATCCTCTTCAACACACTCATCCTGACCGAAATCTCCTATTTCCCACTTAGAGTAATCATTTGTGATCTTGTCAGCCTATCAACTCGTAAGCGTCTAATAATTAACAAATCACGTCATTTCGATTTGAATCAACGTACTGAAATGTACGACCCAGACCATGCCTTCATCAATCAATGGACAGGCGGTAACGCAGTCACAACAAGCCTCACAAACCAGGACGCATTATGAAATTTAAAACGGTACGACTTGTATTAGGTGACCAACTCAACATTGAGCATTCATGGTTTCGACAGGTTAACGATGACGTTATTTACATCATTGCTGAGCTAAAACAAGAAACAGATTATGTTGCCTCTCACGTTCAAAAAGTGGCCGCGTTTTTCTGTGCGATGGGTTACTTCGCTAACGAACTCAAAGAACAAGGTCATCAAGTACTACACCTTACTCTTGACGACACAACGCAATTTGAAAACCTAGACACACTTTTAAAGCACTATGTACACGAATTCGGCGCAGAGAAATTCGAATATCAAAGGCCAGATGAATATCGCCTCTTAGAGCAGATGAACAAGCTCAAGCTGACCAATGCGACCAAAGGTTGTTGTGATACAGAACACTTCCTCTTTCCATTCGAGGAGATAGAACAACAGTTTCCAAAAGACAAACACATCATGATGGAACACTTCTATCGCCGAATGAGAAAACGTTTCGACATTTTGCTAGAAGACGGAAAGCCCGTTGGCGGAAAATGGAATTACGACGCGAACAATCGAAATAAGCTCAAGAAACAAGACATCGAAAACCTACCTCAGCCGCTGATGTTTACCAATGATATAACCGACATTTTGCAACGTATCGAGCACCACCAAGTGCAAACTATTGGTCAAGTCGGTAACCAGTTACTATGGCCGGTGAACCGCGCACAAAGCTTGTCTCTACTCGCTCATTTCTGCCAAGTCTGCTTGCCGTTATTTGGGCAGTTTCAAGATGCGATGACGACAGAGCACGACTCTAAATGGAGCTTGTATCATAGCCGTATATCGTTCTCGCTGAACAGTAAACTGCTGAGCCCTAAAGAAGTGATTGATGCAGCACTGTCGGCCTACCAAGCATCCTGTCTTCGAGACAGCTCACCAGATAAGCCAAGCATCGATATTGCACAGGTCGAAGGATTTGTACGCCAAATACTGGGGTGGCGAGAGTACATACGCGCCGTCTATTGGGCAAACATGCCTGCTTACGCCAACAAAAACCATTACTCAGCACATAATAACCTGCCCCATTACTTTTGGGACGGACAAACCAAGATGAACTGCATGAAGCATGCGATTGACCAGTCTCTTGAGTTTGCTTACGCGCACCACATCCAAAGGTTAATGATCACTGGCAACTTCTGTTTAATCACGGGTATAGACCCTGACCAAGTCGACAGTTGGTACCTCGGTATTTACGTCGACGCGATTGAGTGGGTTGAAATGCCAAATACGCGAGGTATGGCACTGTTTGCGGATGGCGGGATCGTAGGAACCAAACCATACTCTGCCAGCGGTTCCTATATCAACCGCATGAGTGACTACTGCAAAGACTGTCACTACAAGATAAAAGAACGCAGCGGCGAGCAATCTTGCCCTTTCAATAGCTTGTATTGGCGCTTTATGGACCAGCACCGCGATGCGTTAAACCGCAACCCACGTATGGGAATGTTATATCGCTCTTGGGACAACATGGATGAGCAATCACAACAAGCGATTCTCGATACTGCTGAACAACGAATCACAAACTTGGAGAACTTATAATGGTGGAGCAACTCAGATTACACATATTGGTGGTCGGTGGGAGCGGCGGTATTGGTTTCGCTGTGGTTAAACACCTATTATCTGAGCTCTCTCGGTTTGATTTTCTTGATGTGCATGTAGACGCGACTTACCACTCTCAACAGCCGGAACAAGAAAACAATCGCTTGAGCTGGCACAAAGTCGACGCCACCGACGAAGCTGATATTAAGCGCTTGAGTTCTGAGTTTGAACAACTTGATTGGCTGATCAACTGCGTGGGTATGCTCCACACTCCAGATCTTGGACCGGAAAAGAACTTGTCGTCCATCGACCCTGAGTTTTTCCTCAAAAACATCTCTGTGAATACCCTGCCCAGCTTGTTATTAGCAAAACACTTCACGCCGATACTTAAAGCGAGCGACAATCCAAAGTTTGCTGTGGTATCCGCAAAGGTTGGCAGTATTTCAGACAACAGATTAGGCGGTTGGTATAGCTACCGCTCATCGAAAGCAGCCCTAAATATGTTCATCAAAACCATGTCGATCGAATGGCAACGCACCATTAAGAAAGGCACCGTGTTGGCTCTGCACCCGGGCACGACAGACACAGCTCTGTCGAAGCCTTTTCAGACCAATGTCCCTGAAGGTAAGTTGTTTGAGTCAAGCTATGTCGCCCATCAGTTGGTCGATATTATTCGCACTGCCACACCGGATAACAGTGGGCACTTCTACGCTTACGATGGTGAACAGTTAAATTGGTAGTTGATACGAGTGTCCGTCTTTCATTAGTGCTAAAAAAGAAAACCCAACAGAGTTGAAGCTCCATTGGGTTTTTATTTAGAAAGAACGCCTCTGTTTTAAAAGGCGTTTGGTTGATATCTAGCTAAAGATCAAAACTGATCATCACGATTATTCAGCCCAATTGAACTTAGTATCGTCAACACCTTCTTTCTCTTCTTTAGCTCGCTCGCGTCGATGTTGTTCTTCAATTCGCGCAGCGTCTATCTCTTGCATGATGGCTTCGATATCAGCCAAGTCGTCGGTTTCCGTAAACTCACCCGTCAGTTTGCTGTCTGGCTTCAAGTCGCCTTTCTCGTACAGCGCCCACATTTCCTTGGCATACTCGGTTTTTGCCAGTTCAGGAGCAAACTGAGCGTAATAGTCACGGATGTTATTGATGTCACGAGCCAGCATCCACTCAGCGTTGTTGTTAGCCGAAGCGTCAACCGCTTGTGGTAGGTCGATAATTACTGGACCGTACTCATCCACCAATACGTTGAACTCAGACAAGTCACCATGGATCAAACCAACACACAGCATTTTAACTACGTAAGTCATCATCACGGCGTGGTCTTCGATCGCTTGCTCTGCTGACATAACGACATCGTTCAAACGTGGTGCAACGTAACCCTCATCGTCAGTGACCAGCTCCATAAGCAGTACGCCATCAAAGCAACCATAAGGGACAGGCACACGAACACCCGCTTCTGCCAGTTTATATAAGGCATCCACTTCAGCACTTTGCCAAACCTTTTCTTGTTGTTCACGACCAAAGCCAGAGCCTTTTTCCATCGCTCGAGCGCGGCGGCTATTTCGGACTTTTCGGCCTTCACGATACGCGGTCGCTTTTTTGAAGCTGCGTTGGCTTATTTCCTTATATACCTTGGCACAACGGATCGTATCGCCGCAGCGCACAATGTACACCGATGCTTCTTTGCCACTCATGAGTTGGCTTGTCACCTCGTCGACTAAACCGTCGTCAACTAAAGGCTGTATTCTTTTAGGTATCTTCATGCCGCCTTTATACATCACTTATCTTACAGATAGAAATATTAACTTGAGAAATGAATGACGAAACGATTAAAGGATCATCAAAATTACGACAAAGGAAGGAAATATTGGAGTTAACGGGTTTAGATCATGAGGATTGACCTGATCTATTCAGATTATGGGACTAAGACTTATTACGACGACAACGTTCAGAACAGTAGATCACGTCATCCCAACAGCGCTGCCATTTTTTACGCCATGCGAAAGGCTTTTGGCAAACAGGACATATCTTAGTCGGTAAATGGGGTTTCTTGTGCATGGCCGTTCCCTTCTTGAAGCATCCACTTCCTGCGTTTACTAGAGATTCCCTATTACGCTCGTACCTCGCTTTAGGGAATGACGAAGGTAATGCGAACAAATCTAGATTCCCTATTCCGTTCGTACCTCGCTTTAGAGAATGACGAAGGCAATACGAACAAAGCCTAGTTCTCTATGACGTTCGTTCCTGACTTTAAGGAGTGACTGCGTAGTGATTTGTGACTACTCCCGACTCCGTCATCCTCGAGAAGGAGGAACGACTGAGTCGGGGATCTGCTTCATCTAGCTCTATTTCTGCGCAGATAAATTTAGCAAGAACCAAAGTAACAACCTAAGCGACAACCTTGTACTGCTTCTCCATCTCACTCACACCTAAGCCAGAGTGTTTTGTCACTTTAAGCTGAACGGGCACTCGCTCTTTCAGTGCTTCAACGTGGCTAATGACACCGATCATCTTGCCTGATGCATTCAAGTTATCTAACGCGTTAAGGGCAATGTCCAATGTGTCACTATCCAACGTGCCGAAACCTTCATCTAAGAACAGAGAATCAATACTGGTTTTGTAGCTCACAAGATCAGAAAGCGCTAATGCCAACGCCAAGCTCACCAAGAAGCTTTCGCCACCTGATAAAGTCTTTGTATCACGCATCACATCGCCCTGCCATGTGTCGAGCACTTGCAGTTCTAAACCATCGTCGGCTTTACGTTTAAGCTCGTAACGACCATGCAAACGTTGTAGCTGCTTGTTCGCAAGGTACACCAAGTTTTCCAATGTTAAACCTTGGGCAAACTTACGGAACTTGTCGCCGTTCTTAGAGCCAATAAGTGAGTTCAAACGAGAGATATCATCAAACTCGACTTGTTGCTCATCAATTTGCTTAAACAGATCTTGCTGATTGCTGCGGTTCTGGCTATCCGTTTCAAGATTGGCAGAAATTGCGCCGATCTTGGTTGCATGGCTTTGTTGTGCGTTTTGACAATCAGTCGTCGCTTCTTCAACTTGCTGTTGGTTTTGCTCTTGCCATGCTTTCGCATTTTCGTGGTTTTGTAGCTCCACTTTCGTCGTTTTGGCGGTGTTCAACCTTGCTTGCGCACTGACAATCGATTCGTCTAAAGTCTTCTTCAGGCTTTGAAGTTGAGTTCTAACCTCTTCATCCAACAACGCTGCTTCAAAATTCACCTCATCTTCGAATGGGCTAGCTTTCAGTGCATCTAACCAAGCATTCAACGCTTGTGTGTGACTGAACTGCTTGCTGACTAGCTCGTCCGAGAAACCAGTGTGTTTGGTTTGCTCGGTTCGATGTTCCAGTTCACTGCGGTTAAGCACTAACTGAGCGGCATCAAATGCATTTACCGCTTCAGTGATTTTTTGCTTCATCGCATTGCTGGTGGCTTGAATGTCTTTGTCACCAAACAACTCTGTTCTTTCAGCCGTTACACGAGTGAGTTCTGACACTAAAGACTCACTCTGTTGCGTCAGTGTCGCGAGCTCTTTCTCAACACTGCTTAGCTTGTCGTCTAACGTTTTCAATTCGGCATTTTGAGTAATCAGTTGCTTCTCAATATCGGCCTGTTGCTGTTTGGTTTGCTGCCATGTGCTTGATGCTTGCGATTTCGCAGTAAACCAATCATCGATATGCTCAAGTTCAGGTGCTTCGATAGAAGTTTGAACAATGCTCTCTTTCAAAGCGTTCCATTGCTGGCCTTTCGCTTGAGCTATTTGAGTCACTTGCTCGTTTGCGACTTGGTTTTGCTTATTCAAATCAGCTAAGCGTTGCTCGGCCAACTCGAGATTAGACTGCGCCTTGTCAGCCATAACACTTACAGACAGGCGTTGTTTCTCAGCTTCAGCGTAATGCGCTTTAGCATCACCCAACGCTTTGAGTTGCTGCGCGCTCTGACTTAGTTGAAGTTCACACTGCTGAGCAAAGGTCGCGACTGTAGCTTCATTGCCTAAATCGTTAATCGTTAGCAGTGCCAGTTCAGGAGCCGTGCCAACGAAATCCGATAAGCTCTGTTGAAGCTTGCCGACAACGCCTTGCCAATTCAGCTGAGCTTGTTGAATATCCGCTTGCGCACGTTGAATGTCATCGTTAAGCGCTACAATCACAAGGGTAAGAGAATCTAACTGCTGACGATGCTCTTGGCCTTCTTTCTGAATCGCTGCTAATTCTTGTTCCTCAAGCTCTTTCTGGGCATTCAAATCCTTCGAACTTTGTGATTGTTCGATCGCATGGTCTGTTGAACCACACAATGGACAATCCATACCTGGCTTCAATGACGCTCGGTATTTCGCAAGGTCACCTTCTTGATCAATTAAGCGAACTAAACGTTCAAGTGAGGTCTTTTTTTCTTGGTATCGCAGAAGCAACACTTCACGCTCTTTCGAAACCTTGTCGACCAACTGGGTGTTGGTTTGATGTGCCTGTGTTTTTGCGTGCAGCTGTTGTTGGGCATTTAGGAAACAACGATTGATCTCGAGTAATGAGTGCGTATTGCGATTCCAAAACTCCAACAGATCTTTTTGCGAATTCAACACTTGCTCGCTAGTGTTGCCTTGCAAGGCTTCCCACTGTTGCTTTGCACTACTTTCTAGCACAACCAATTCAGCTAAAGTTTTATCTTGCGTTGCTTTAGCGTCTTGAGCAGATTTGATAATCGTTTGCTGTGCATCAACCGCAGACAACGCTTGCTTCGCTGAATTCAACTGCTCTGAATGCTGGCGCTCTAGAGTACGAACTTGCTCGACCTTTGCTTGCCACTGACCTAGGTATTTTTCCAAATGCTGGTCAGCTTGATGCGTATTTAAGTACTCAGTACTGCGTTGATCTTGTTGCTTTAGTGCATCTATTTTTTGAACCAAAACGACCTGTTGATTAAGCTGCTGCGTATGTTGCTCGTTTAGCGTGTTCGCTGCATTAACGGTCGCAGTTTGCTTATCTTTGAGTACGGCAATTTGGTTGTCTAGCGGACGCACGAGATCGATGATCTTATCTTGATCTTGTTGCTCACTTTTTACCTGTTCGACAATCGCACTGCTTTGAGTCAGTTTAGTTTGCGCGTCTTGCATTTCTGCATCACGAACGGCAAGTAACTTGGTGCTGTTATCTAGGTGAGCTTGAGTAGTGTTCACCTCTTGTTCGCAACGCTTTAAATCTTTGTGTACTGGACGCAGCTTTTCAGCCGGCTCACTGTTTGCCAAGCGCTCTAGTGACGGTTGGTTACGGTCTAGTTCATCTTGAGCGGTTTTCAGATCGAGCTCACTGGCCGCAATAGTTTGCTCAGCTTTGGTCACGTCTTTCCACCAGCTAAGATGGGCTTGCCACTCTTTTAATTGCTCGGCTAAACGCTTCTGCTCTACTTCTAGCGTTTCACGCTCTGCGGTCAGCTCTTTGATTTGCTCTTCAGACAGTAAGCTCACACCTTCAGCTTTCGCTTTAAGTTGATTAAGCGACTCTTCACTCGACTTAAAATGATCGTAGATACGCTCTGAGATCAGGCTATACACTTCGGTACCCGTCAGCTCTTCTAGTAGCTCTGCACGATCGTTGGCATTGGCATTTAAGAACGCCGCAAACTCACCCTGAGACAACATGATGGATTTAGTGAAGCGTGAGAAATCGAGGCCCGTGACCTGCTCCACCAACTTGATCTTCTTAGTGAGCATGGTCTCTAACACTTTATCTGTGTCGGCATCTGCAAATTCACAGGTCGGCGTTTGCAATGCGCCATCGTGTTTTCCACGCGCTCGCTTTTGGTGGAAATTAGATCGGTACGTTTTACCTTGAACTTCAAATTCCAGTTCAGCAAAACACTCGCCCGTACCACGAGTCATTAATTCATTATTACCTTTAGCAATGCTTTTCAAACGCGGTGTGCGATGGAAAAGTGCCAAGCAAATCGCATCAAGAATGGTGGTTTTACCCGCCCCAGTTGGACCAGTAATTGCGAACAGACCGTTTTCTGCAAACGGCGATTGGGTAAAATCGAGCTTCCAGCGCCCTTTCAAAGAGTTCAGGTTTTCAAATTCTAGGCTTAAAATCTTCATACGATTACTCTTCTACTTTATTGGGCGCTTGAGCGCTTTCAGACACTTCGACCATCACTTGTTTGAACTTCACCGTCATGCGCTCTAAACGCGCTTTTTCAGAATCGGTTTCAAACTCTTCTAAGGCAATACGCTTCGTAAACACGTCCATCGGGCTCAGTTCAGATAAGGTCTCTGCCGACTCTTGCTCTAATGCTTGATTACGACGCTCTCTTGCTCGGCGCAGTTGAAGTACTTCCACATTCAATCCTTCGGTCAGTGCGCGCATACGTTCTTGTAGATCCGACAAGTAATCTTGCGCTTGCACTTCTATCGATAACCATACGCTTTGGTCGCTATCTAAACCTATGTATTGGTTAAGCTGAGATTCGATCTCGCTCAAGTCGCCTTTGATTTCAGCTAGAGGTTGGAATGTGGGAACAGGCAGTTGAGAAATGGTGCGCTCACCTTCAACAAACTCAACCACACACACTTGTTTTTGAGACTTAAGTTCATCAAAACTTAGTGGGATTGGAGAGCCTGAATAACGAATGTATTCACGCTTTGCCACCACTTGTGGGCGGTGGATATGACCAAGTGCAATATAGTCTGCGTCTGGGAAGCCATCAGCGGCAAAACCATCAAGGTTGCCGACATAGATATCACGTACCGAATCCGATTGTTGAACACCCATCGCAGTTAAGTGGCCGGTAGCGATGATCGGCATGTGCTCGCTGTTTGCAAACGTCGCGCGCTTAGCAACCGCCGCATCATAAACACTTTGATAATGCTGTTTGATTGCATCGCCGAGTTGCTTCTGACGCTCAACGCCAGTGACACCCGCCTGGCTCATCAACACATCGCGAGGGCGAATAAAAGGAATGGCACAAACCAGCGCTTCTACATCGCCGTTCTTACCTTTTAGCTCGACAACCTGAGTCGCATAATCTTCATTGGTATTAGGAATCACGTCTGCGCCCATGTATTTGAGCAGCTGTTGTGTCTCTTTAAGCACAGAGACTGAATCGTGATTTCCACCTAATAACACCAATTGGCAACCGATCTTGTTCGAATCGACCACAAACTTGTTATACATCTCACGAGCGTAACTCGGCGGTGTACTGGTATCGAAAATGTCGCCAGCAACAATGATCGCGTCGATGTCGTGCTCTGTAACTTGCTCAAGTAACCATTGTAAAAACCGTTCATGTTCATTCTTGCGGCTTTTATTGTAGAAGTTTTGGCCAAGGTGCCAATCGGACGTGTGAAGAATCTTCATTGCTGCTCACTGGAAGTCTGTAATACCTTTAATCTACCAAAATAGTCGAGATAATTCCCTTTTATAAGCTTGTGAAAACCAACTAATTTCAGGCTTTGGACCAACTCCGCCCATAGCGTGACCAATCGTTATTTTTGACATAAAAAAACCGCTCAACGTTAGAGCGGTTTTAGGTGTCCATAGCTTTAGCTTTAAGCTATTTCACAGAGGTCGTCAAAAATTGTACGAAGCGCCCAGAGTTACTGTGCTAAACGCTACATCACGGCTTGCCAGTCTATTACCATTCGGGCCGAAGAATTCGATATTTACTGCATCTGCTTGTGAGATTAAACGTAAGGTTAGGCTTTCTTCTGGCGTGTATTCAACACCTATACCAAAATGGAAGCCTAATTACGCGCAGCTAGACAATCAAAGATATTGCAATAGATGCCATGATCACGCCAACGACAAATTCCAACACCTTCCACGCTCTCGGGTTCCTAAACATTGGAGCCAAGAAGCGAGCGCCATAACCAAGTGAAAAGAAGAACACGAATGACGCCGATACCGCCCCAGCGCCAAACAACATTTGATCCGGTTGATATTGAGTTGAGATAGACCCCAGCAATACCACAGTATCCAAATACACATGCGGGTTAAGCCAAGTGAACGCCAAACACATCGCAATCGCTTTGGTTAATGAGTCTTTAGTTTCTGCCGTGGCTTCTAAGGCGTGGTTTTCGGTAAATGCTGATCGGAAGCTTAAGAATGAATAGACACCCAAAAAGATAGCGCCACCATAACGGGCGAACTGCTCAATTTGTGGGAACTGTTTAACGATTGCGCCAAAGCCCGTCACGCCAAAGCTAATCAGTAAGGCGTCAGAAATGGCACATACAGCACAAACTGCCAATACGTGTTGGTTCTTAAGCCCTTGCTTTAAAACAAACGCATTTTGAGAGCCAATCGCAAGAATCAGCGAAAGGCCAAGGGAGAAACCTGCAAAGTAAGTCGACATCTAAGGCTAGCCTCTTAACGCAACTCAATACGCATAAACTGGCTGTGCGGATCCAACACATAATCAGCAAAGGGTTCACAGTATCCAAAGCCAAACTTTTCATACACGTTACGTGCGGCCTTAAAGTAGTCTTCTGAGCCAGTCTCTAAGCTGATTGTTTGATACTGGCGAATGGCCGCTGTATCTAATACGTGTTGTAAAAGTTGGCTGGCAACACCTGACTTTCGTGCAAACTGTGAGGTCCTCATTGATTTGAGTTCAGCGTGTTGAGTATTTAGCTCTTTAATGGCAACACACCCAAGTAGTTGGCTGTCTTTCCAAGCACTGAAAAAAGTAATCTCTGGTGACTTGAGCCCATCTAGATCCAGTGCATGAACGCTTTCGGCTGGCGAAGTGGCGTACATATCAGCGAGGTGCTCTTCAAGTAATTCAATGACTTCCCCACCCGACAAGTCATCCACCTTAATTTCTATTGAAGCACTGCTTTCCAATGCTGTTCTATTTTCCATTGAACCCTGTGCATTTATTGCTGATGTCATTGTTTCAACTCTCCTTGTTTAGTTCGCTTATTTAGCTTGAGTGATTTGGTTTTTATCAACAGCCCACTTTCCTGAATTGTTTCCTTTTCAAGAACTCGGTTTGAATCAGTAAAATTACTGATTAATCATAAAATTATAAATGTCACACTGGGTTTACCTAGATACCATATTTTTCCTATCTCGTCTCGTGATAAAAGCGTTCCGCAAAGCCCGTATGGTCGCTGCATTGAGGGAGCAACACCTGTTTTAGTTAACGAATAAGTAGTCAGGGCAAAGTGAATAGCGATGACACGCGTACTGATGTTGTTGGCAGCTTAAACATCCCTTTAAACGGTCTCATTTAAAACGACCATAAGTTAGAAAATAAAACGCTTTCATTGATCGAATATTTGATTGCGATTTTCCAATTTCGGTATATGATGCGCCACCCTAATTTTTCAGCTTATGCTGCAGGCAAATATGTCCGCCAACGCACTCTATACCGACCTATCCGGTTACTATGATTTAATGTGTGTAGATATTGACTACCAAGCGCAAAGTAACTGCGTACGTAGACTCCATCAAATCTTTGGAAATGAAGGAAAAACACACCTCGACTTAGCTTGTGGCACTGGCCCACACGTTCGTCATTTTATTGATTTCGGTTACCAAAGCGGTGGCCTAGATCTTAACAAGCCGATGTTAGATATCGCAGAAGTTCGCTGCCCGGAAGCCAAGTTCTCAGTACAAAACATGAGTAACTTTGAGGTCACGGAACCACTCGATCTTATCACTTGCTTCCTGTATTCCATCCATTACAACGATGGCCTTGAGAAGCTTAAAGAGTGTATTGAAAGTGTGCATCGTGCGTTAAAGCCAGAAGGTATTTTCTGTTTTAACGTGGTTGATAAAGACAAGATCAGCAACGACCTGTTTGTTAGACACACAAAAAACCAAGACAAAGACGATTTCACGTTCCGTTCTGGTTGGTATTACTCTGGTCAGGGTGATAAGCAAGCGCTAAAGCTTAGCATCGAAAAGACGACTGCTGGTGAAACTCAAGTGTGGAATGATGAACACCCAATGGTGGCATTCTCGTTTAAAGAGTTAATCGAGATATTGAAGCCCTACTTCGAGGTTAATATCTTCGAGCACGATTACGACAAGCTGATTCCTTGGGATACTCAGTCCGGTAATGCGCTGATCACATGTGTCAAAATCTAGATTTATAGATAAACGGCAAATTAAACCAAATCTATAGATCAAAAAAGAACCCACACTCGCCATTCTCCTTTTAGAGCATCAGCCAGTGTGGGTTCTTTTGTATCAAGCTATCAGTTACTGAACTCTAAATTAGAAGTCCGCTGTCATACCTACGTAGTAAGTACGTGGCTCTTCAACATAGCCCATGCTCTCTAGCTCTTGTGATACAGCTTCGTCAGTTAAGTTCGTGATACCTGCACGTAGTCGTACTGAAGCATTCACGTTGTAGACAGCACCTAGGTTCAGCGTTGTGTAAGCGTCTTGAGTTAGATCGCTTTCGATCTGACGTTCACCACGGTAACGCGCACTCACGAAGGTACTTAGATCGTAAGTTGGGCTCCAGTTCAGTTTAACTAAACCCGAATGCTTGTAACGCTCAAGTAATTCGTCACCAGTAGACTTATCTTCAGTGTCTAAGAATGTGTAATTACCAGACACACCCCATTCATCAGTAATTTGGAATTGGCCTGTAAGCTCAGCACCTTGAACTACAGCCTCTGATACGTTTGTATAAGTACGCTTACCATTCACATAGCCAGTTGAGCTTGAACTATCAGCGCAACCTTTACCCGATTCAAACACTCCGCCGTTCTCACAATAGGTTTCATCACGATCAATTAGGTCGTTGATTTCATTTCGGAATAAGGCACCTTCAACATTCCAACGAGGTTGGCTATAAATCGCAGCGATCTCATAGTTCAAGCTGGTTTCGGGCTTAAGATCTTCATTACCATGTAAATCACATACGCCTTTACAGCTATTAACTATGTAGTCTGTCTGATTTTGAGTCAATGTTGGTGCTTTAAATGCTTTACCCACACCACCCTTGATGATCAGGTCATTCGTTGTTTGATGAACCAAGTACACACGTGGGCTGAACTCTTCACCGTACAGTTCATGCTTATCTAAACGACCACCAATGGTTGCCGTTAGTTGATCCGTCATTAACCATTGGTCTTGAACAAATAACGCACCTTGATAAGCTTCAGATGTACCATTGACTAAGTTTTCTTTGTTGGTTAATTCACTCAACTGGTAGTCCATACCAAACGTTACGGTGTGACTATCACCAAGATAAGTGGTCGCCGAAGCTTCAACAATTTGAGTCAGCTCTTCGATGTCACTGCTATAGTTAGTATCTGAGTTCGCAGCATCATTATCTGTCACATTTTCACGTGAATAACGTACTTGCGTGTCACCCCAGCTCCAAAAACCACTATGTGTGATCGCTTGGCTCTGACGTACAACACGTGTGTCAGACTCAATCACAGATGATACGTTTTCCGCAGATGACTCACGTTCGTCGTCACTGTAACCAAAATCGAAATCAATGGTTTGGTTGTCTGTTGCATTCCATGTCAGGCTCGCGAGTAAGCTTAATGTCTCTCTTTCTTCTAACGCAGTAATGTCTGAACGATCGTAACCAGAGCTATGCGTACCAGAATAGGGTTGCCAAGCGTTACGGCTTGTCTGGTTAACAGAAAGGCGAGCAAACAACTCGTCTTCAATCAACGCACCAGATGTCGTGAAGCCCATCGAATACTCTTCCCCTCCATCACCATCAAGTGGAGATGAAGTGTCCATGCTCAGTGTAGAGCTCCAATCGTTTTCTGGAGCCTTAGTGATGATGTTGATTGTACCGCCCATACCATCTGAACCGTAAAGTGCAGACATTGGGCCACGGATTATTTCAACACGTTCGATCGAATCAGCAGGAATCGTTGATAGGTCAAAGTCGTTACCACGGATGATGGCACTTGCAGAGCTTAAACGACGACCGTTCACCATGATAAGAGTGTAATCTGAATCCATACCACGAATAGAGATCATCTGACGGCCAGCACGTGTGCTATCAAAATCAGACTCAACACTCGTTGATTCGGCAACGATGTCTGCCAAGGTAATACCAGGGCTGTCTTCAATGTCTTGCGCGGTGATAACCGACATTGAAGCTGGCGCTTGTTTTAGTGCCATCTCGGTACGAGTTGCCGTAACAACCATTTGCTCATCTGTTGCTTGCGCTTCTTCTTGCGCCAACACGTTAGCTGAAAGTGAGGTACAAATAACAGCGACTGCGATCGAAAGGGGTTTACGAACCAAAAGAGGTTTGCGAATCAAAAGAGATCTCTCAGACATGATATTCATTCTTATATGTGATTGGTAATGATAATGGTTTGCATTAAACAACCAACTACCACTCTTATCAACGAAAGTTTCATACCAAAAATCGATTCTCGTTATTCACCATTCAAATAATGAAAGAGATCTATATCCAACTCGATAGGTATTCGTAATTTTCATTCACCCTGCAGATGGATTATGTATAAAGCTCTTTGAATATATTGCGAACCCAGCGACACATCGGGTCGTTATGAAAGCGCTTATGCCAGTATAAGTAGACGTCTTCTGATGGGTGGCGCAACGCTTTAGGCACGCGTTTACAAACAAGATCTCTTTGCGTAGCGGCTTGTTGAGCAAAAGGTGTCGGTAAATGAAAGATGATGTCGGTTGCTTCTGCCATATCCGGCGCGACGTTAAAATTGGAAAGCTGAATTGGAATGGACAGCTGGCGCTGCTTATCAATCAAGCCAAGATCTTTAAATCGACTTTCGATCGAGAGCTTCTTATCCCCTTGCAGTGAGATTTGACCAAGTTGGCTATTCAACAAGTCATCAACCGTGATCTCTTTGTCCGCCAAAGGATGTTTTTTACTCATCAGCAAACGGTAATCGCGGCTAATCACGAACATTCGATACAAATTTTGCTCTGAACTTAACGGCTCGTGGGTCGACAACACAAAGTGCGCATCACCGGATAACAGAGGCTCAAAGTGTCGTTTAGGAATCGAGTCGATATCAACAGTCATGTTTGGCGCTTGTTGACGTATCTCCGCAACTACCTTGGGCAGCAAGTGCGCGACATTAGGCACTAAACCAAAGAAGCGAACCGTACTGTCACTGCTTTGCGGTTCGAATACATCGCCATGTACCAGCTTTTCTAAACGTGTCAGTACCGAATTGAGATCTTGCTTAATGGCTTCTGCTTTTGGCGTTAACTCATAGCCATAAGCCGCTCGCACCAATAGATCATCATTGAAAACGGTACGCAGTTTTTGCAGAGATCGGCTCACCGTAGGTTGGCTCATATCCAGCGCCAATGCCGTGTTGGAAACGTGCTTCTCTTCAAGAAGGTGTTTAAGAATAACGAGTAGATTGAGGTCGACTTGAGCAAGATTCATTATGCAAATATTAACAATATATAAAATTCAATGTGCGCATAGTGCTATTTCTTAACATGTAATACAATTGATAATCACTCCTATTTTGATCTAGAGCAATATGCAGAGCAGAGTTTAAGGTTAAGTGGGTTTTAAAGCTCTAAGTCAGAACTGTTTAAACATAAAAAAGAGAGGCACAATGGCCTCTCTTTGATCGTCTACTTTATATTGCTAGCGTTGAGCTATCAGACTACAGCTTTGTCCAAGCATCTTGCCAGTATTGGCTATCTGCTGGAGCGTAAGACGCGCTTGCACACCATGCCGTGTATGGCCAAGGCTTACATTCGTACAAGCCATTATCGCTGCCGACCACAATGTCACCCGCTGCGTAGTTTGTGCCCGCTTCATATGGAGGGTAATCACCTGGAGGAGGTGTTGTTCCGCCACCGTCTTTAACAGCGAACGAATCGTTTACCATCACCATTTCACCGTCAGATGCTTTACCGACTACTTCAAGTGCATATTGCCCTTCCGCTACATCGTATAAGTCGATGGTAATAGCACGGCTGTCCGTTACGTTAACCTTAGTTTGCTCAACCACAGTACCTGCACTGTTGATCACCATAGCGGTAACATCTAATGCTTCATTTGATGTCAGTGTCAGATCTAAACGCACGTTGCCGTTATCTGGCGCATATTGTGATTGAAGTCCTGAAACCGAAAGCTCTAAGTCAACACCCGGATCTGGGTTACCACCACATGAAGAGTCTGAAACTTTTCTCCAAACGCCCCACTCACCTGTTGTTCCTGGCTCTTCGCCGCGAGTGTACCAACCTGCTCCCCACGTTGAACCGTCATGAGATACTTGGTCACCTTCAACATAAACGGTGTCGGCATCCCATGCAGCAGCACAGTTAGAACCATCAGTTACAGACACTTTACGGTCAACGGTTACGGTTTGGTTCGCGCTGTCTGTCACGCTATACACAAGTGTGTAGTTGCCGATTTCATTTACATCGACACTGCCAGTGTGTGTAATAGTGCTTGTCAGGTCGCCATCTTCAGCATCATTCGCCGTCACGCCTGCCATAGCATCAAATGCAGTACCCAACACAACTGTTGTGTCAGATACGCCATTAAATACTGGCTTCTGGCTGTAAACCTCTACCGTTCTCGCTTTAGTGGTTTCGTTGTTATCGCTGTCTTTCACTCGGTAAGTCAAAACGTAAGTGCCAATAACACTGGTTTCAACGTAACCTTCAACATCGATTGATGACGTTAGATCGCCGTCTTCTTTGTCTGTTGCCGTCACGCCATCCATAGGATCAAACGTTGTGCCGTGAAGAACACGCGTATTTTCGACACCTTTAAGAACGGGCTCGCCCTCGACTGGTGGTGGCGTTACCTGACCGTGTACAAACGGGCCGTAGTCTTTAATGAACTGCTCGTTGTATTGTTGGCCGTTTTTGTTGGTGCCCATGTCCCAGTTGATAGACCAAGTCATCACACCACGTAGCGGTTGACCTTGCGCCGTTAGGCTATCAAATGCGTCGTATAAATCTTGTGGCTCTTGTACAAAACCGGTTGCTGCAGCATCGATGCTTGAAGGAATACCAAACACGAGCTTGTCATGTGGGATCTTGTGGAAGCCACGCGTTCCGTTGATAAGAGAATCAGAAATGTAGTAGATGAATTCTTCTTTTAACGCATCGTTGTTTTGAGCAATCCAACCCACGCCTTCAACCCAGATACCATCGCCACCTTGGTTGTAAAATTGTGGGTTAATCCAGTCGTAGTAGCCTTCTAGATTATCGATATAAGGAACGTACTTACCGCCAGTCGTTAGATACGGGAACTCAGGCGCCATTGTAATAAGGAAGTTTTTACCTTCTGCGCGGTAGTGGTCTTTCACCAGCTTAAGTGCATCTGGAATCACGGTTTGGTTGTTTGCGGCGGTTACGGCTGCTTGTTCAAGGTCAATATCTAGGCCATCGAAGCCGTAACGCTCGGTAAGACGGATAATCTCATCAGCAAAGGCTCTTTCATCACCGGTTTCTAGCTCTACGTGTGCATCAGCACCACCCAAAGCCAACAGTACAGAGCGACCTTGCTTGTTGAGTTCCGAGATTTGGTCAATAAATTGTTCTTCTGAAAGCCCAATGGTTGGGTCCAGTTTAAAAGTTGGGATTCGACCATCAGCCACATCGTAAACCTTCATGAATGACACATTCACGATGTTGTACATTGGGTTCACTTCATCCAACGTCACACATGGCGCATTACCACCTTGGTAGCCGCCACCGTCACACCAGTTATGCCAATAGCCAACCACGACGCCAGAGTCTGGATTCGTCATATCTGAACCATTCGCATAAACAGCGCCAGACATTGCCGCCATGCCGAGCGATACTGCTAATTGTAGAGCTTTACGTTTCAACATTAGTCCCACTTCCTTACTTAACAGCTGTGCCAATCACAACCGAACCAATTCATTGTAATCATGAATATTTATAGAAAAGTAATGGAATTTTTAGGAAAAGATGACCTTTGATTTAACTTGTGATTTTAAGTCACAGATTGAATATCAGAATCAATATGACTTTGACTTTTCATTCAAATTGAAATGCTAAAAACTGTTATTTTCGGTCGAATACATTGACCATGAAAATACTTAATCAATCTTAATTCACTAAGATAATTAACCAAAAATATAAAAAATCACCGATAGGAAAAAATAAACTTTAAATCGGCAAAAATCACCCCAAATACGCCGTAATTACTGACCTAAGACCAGATACCATTGCGAGTGATATCACTAAAGCAGCCTGGATATAGCCATCACACATGTGCTAGCAATACACACGTATAACGGAATATAGGAGCAAGAATTTGTAGAATTTTGAATGTATACCTCGGGAGTTTTTCGACTAACCCTCAGTACCGGGTGAATAATATACATCCAATAGTGAAATAAAATTCACCTTATCAAGTTCATTAAGTTGATTAATTCCAGCCGCTGCTTTTCTTCCTCCGCCAGTCGCAAAACTTGAGCAAATTTCGTCTGCACCCGTTCTATTTGATAATGGCGCACGTAAGCTCACCGTGTAAGACTCGCCGTCTTGGTTTTTCGTTAATACTGCTTGCGCTCGGTTTGGATCTTGATTAACGATTTCATTACCAAATACACCACTGATGCGCCTTGCCCACGTCTCACCTGGCAGTTCAAACACGCGTGCTACTTCACTTTCATAAACAGGAGCAAGATTTGATAGCTGTTGACGATCATTTTGATAAGCAGCTCGTAGTCGATAAAACACAGAGTTTTTATCATCTAAAAGGTCAAATGGGTTCGGGTATTGATAAAGGGTTTGGTAGAGCTCAATTGGCGTGAAATGCAAATCGCTTAATGAAGAACCGTAACCATTGTAGTTAACCAAGGTACCTAGCTCTTCTAAAAACTCTGTTTGAGATTGAGCGAATCCATTTTCATCCGCTAGCCGCGCCGCCACCGTTTTTAGATTGTCGCCAAAGGCAGCTGCGATTGCCCAAGCCACATGCGCACCATTCAGCTTCTGGTTAATCAGCAAGCTCGTGCAGCTCTCTGGCGCGGTATCAATCAGAGTATCTAAATGACTAGAAGTTGGGACATCCCCTGTTCGGTGGTGATCGCAATAAAATACATTGATGTTTGCGTCTAGCAGTGAGTGCAGTGCAGGCAGGTTTTTCTCCATCGATACATCTAAAACGGTAACGGAAGAAACATCACCTTGCTTACCCGGCTCCATAGTTTGAGTAACAACTTGAGAGACCAACTTAATATCACGCTTAACACCAGTAATGAGCACGCTCTCTCTTGGCTCACTTAATCGCAGCTGTAACAACGCGATTATGCCATCTGCGTCTCCGTTGAATACGTCGTAGTGCATGTTGTTCCTTTTACTATAGATTTAACCGTTTGCCAGAAACGCGCCAATTCGTTTGTGTGTTCGATAGTCTGTCATTATTTTAGTTATATTTCACAGATACTTAAGTCTATTTTGGAATGCCTTATTCTCATTAGATTGAAAAGATAAACACATTAATAATATTGTATGACTTATGTCACAGTAAAAGAATACGAAAAGATTATAAAATAAGCGCCTCCCACTTAATGATAAAGAGACGAATGAACACTACCACCACTCTTGTTTATGACACTTTGAAAAGCCTTGCTGCTCATGCTCCTGAGCAACATGCCGAGATTCGCCAGCGTTTATATGAGCAGTTGAGCCTGCCATTTAACAAGCAGCTCTCGTTATACGCTAATGTGCTTGGTCCTATCAGCTCAGGTAAGTTAGCGGGATGCGACAATATTGATAAAGCGGTTGAACTGGCACTGGATGTGCTGGAAGGCCGAAATAAGTAGTCCCCCCTTTAATACGTAATATAACGGCCCAGATCTTCCCCCAGATCGGGCCGTTTTTTTATTCTCGTCATTTATCTATTTGAATTTCAGGCACAAAAAAGGCGTAGATGATCCACGCCTTTTGTTTTAGTAAGTTCTATGTTGTTTATGAAGTCTTGAACTGCGCGACCGCTTGGTCCATATCGTTCGCTTGCTCTGCTACCTTGTCCACTTCAACTAAGCAATGCTGCGCCGAAGCGTTATTGTCGTTCGAGATAGTGTTCAGCTCAGTAATTGAGTCACTCACTTGCGCCATTACTGCGCCCTGCTCTTCAATCGCTGAAGCAATACGTTCTGAATTACCTTGGATGCTTTCCATGTCGCTCAAGATAAGTTGCAAGCTCGCATCCAGCTCTTCCGAATCTTTCAGCGTTAGTTGACCTTGTTGATTACACTCGCCAATCTCTGCCATCGACGCCTGCATCTGGCTTTGAATTGCACTCACCACTGAAGTTATCTCTGTGGTCGATTGATGCGTTCTGCTTGCTAGTGCGCGTACTTCATCGGCAACTACCGCAAAGCCACGACCTTGTTCACCCGCACGTGCTGCTTCAATTGCTGCGTTCAATGCCAATAGGTTAGTTTGTTCTGCAATGCCTTGGATGATGTTTACTGCATCGCCGATCTGGTCAACATGATGGTTCAGTGAACTGATCGAATCTTGGCTGCTTGAAAGACGTTCAGACAACTGGGTGATGTTGCTGATGGTTTCAACCACCACTTCACGGCCTTTATCGGCATTCACTTTCGCTTGATGTACACCTTCAGCGGCAACCGATGTGCTTTCAGAGATCTCGCCAATGGTGAGTACCATCTCTTGAACTGACGTTGTCATTGTAGATGTGTGATTTGCTTGAACTTCAAACTGTTTGATTACTGACTCTAGCTCATCATGCATGTTCGATGTGCTTTGTGTCAGTTGCAGTGACTTAGATTGAGAGGCAGCGATAAGCCCTTCCAGTTGATCCAACAGTTGGTTGAAGTATTGGCCTAAAGTGCTGAGTTCGTCTTTGCCATCTAGGTGCGAACGAATAGACACGTCGTTAGAATCAACGATGTTACGAATCACCGAAAGCAGTGACTCAATTTTACCAATGATAGAACGGACGATTAACCAGCTGAACAGAATGATCGACACGAGTAGCGTGACGCAAAGGATGTTGTTGATCAGCGATAGCTTGTCCATCTCTTGCTGCGTTTGTTGGTCTAGCACCGCGGAGAACTCTTTAAATTGAGTTTCGATAGCATGAGAACCCGAGCGAGCTTGCCCAAGCAGACCTTCGTTGTGCTTCAAGCCAATCACTCGCTTTTGCTCAACCACTTGGCGAGCAGCGTCAATCAAAGCAGCTGAGCTACTCATATTTGAAGTTATAGAAAGAACACTCGGGTCAAACTCCCCCTTCTCAATTAAGTCATTGAACAGGTAAAGCTCGATTTTTTGTTCAGCACTGGCTGTCGCGCTGATGTTATCGAGCAAAACATGAAACTCGCCTAGCATGCCTTTGTCGCGTGCTAGCCCATAGACTTCGCTCGCTTTAACTAGGTTAACAAAGCTGGTGTGGTAAGTTTCGATGTCTTCACGTAGGTGTGTGCTGTTGGCTAAGCCTAAATCACTGAGCACTGTATCTAGCTCAGATTCAGACGCTAAGAATTTGTTGTAGTTTACGTCGAACTTGGCGAGGTATTTCATATCGCTACGCAGTAAGAAATCTTTCTCGTTACGGCGAAGATTGATTAGTCGCACTTCAAGTTCTTTGGTGATTTGTTTGGCTTCGCTCATTTGAGCGGTGGTGTCTGCAAATTGTGATGTGGTAAACAGCAGTGAAATCATGCCGAAGATGGAGAACATCCCCAACGAATAGAGCTTTTTCTTTATATTCATATACGTGGCTCGTCTTTACTAAATTAACTATGAGTATCTAAATAAATCGCATCAAAGAATGGATATCCAACTTGCGCGACCTGATTATTGTTATATTTTTTGTATCAGTAATGAGCACTAAATCTAGCGACTGTTCAGCCCACCAGCAGTGACATTCTCAATGGTATTCAAACAGAGAATGAATCCTTTCACTAAAGATAAAAGCATCAATAACACAAATTGAATACATGTACATTAGTTGAATGATAAAAGTGAGAGACAGCTATTTGACGGAACATAAATTGCTTGAATATCATGGTGTACAAGGCATTGAATTAAAAGACTTTGACGCACATTTGGATGCATTATTTATGATGACATTTTTTTGGCTCTCCAGAAGAGCACGAGCGAAGCGCAATATTGGAGGTTTTGACTTGGTTTTTAAACAGTGAATCCGTCTATTGATGATTGTACAGTAGAGCGTAAACGGCGAAAAAAATGGACCTACTCAATTCGAGTCAGGTCCATCTTTTGATTTTCTAGTCAATCGCTTTGCAGCTAAAGAGTTAGGTGCGAATTCAAGGCTGGCTAAAACGCTTTTACCATCTTGGTTAGGCACTTCAATAACACCGCTTTCTCGTCTTCTTCGATATCTTGCGTCAGCTCATTAACCAAATTCAAGTGAAGCTGATTGTGGTGAACGTGTATCTTCTGCCCTTCATCCGTCAAGGCAACCACAATCGCACGACGATCTGTTGGGTGTTCATGGCGCTCAATCAATTCAGCTTTAACCAACTTTTCTATTTGAACAGTAAGTGTACCCGTGGTAATACCCAACTTTTCAGCGAGCTCTTTCATTCTTAACGCACCATGCATACCAAGTACTTCAATGGTGTGTACTTGAGCCAGGGAATAACCCGTCTCTTTGACAACAGACTGCTCCCACGAAGACATTTTATCGTAGAACTCAGTCAGTATTTGGTTAAGCTGTTCTATATTTCGCATGGTCGTTTGAATGCACTTCAAGAGTAAGATGATTAATCTTATCAAACTTGGCGAGCATTTGTTTATATTCAGAGACGGTTTTATCACTGTTTGATTCAAGAGTAATCGCTGCTGAATAGTGATGCCCACTCACCTTCCACATATGGAAATCGGTGACCGACGCATAAGGCGTTAAGGTTTTGGTCACTGAGTCACGATAATCTTGGTCGATATTCTCATCCAGCAGGATTGGGCTGGTTTGTTTCATAAGGTTCATCGTCCACTTAGCAATCACGAATGCGCCAACCATTCCCATTGCTGCATCTAACCAGTTCCAACCGTAAAACTTACCAAATAGCAGCGCAACAATCGCAAGCAGCGAAGTTAGAGTATCCGCCAACACATGCATGTAGGCTGCGCGTAGGTTGTGATCATGATGGTGTCCGTGATGCTCGCCATGTTTATGACCATGGTCGCTGTCGTGCTCATGGCTATGTGAATGACCGTGATTCTTACTATGATTGTGACCATGCTCGTGTCCGTGATCATGATGGTGATCGCCAAGTAAAAACATACTCACCACATTCACAGTTAAACCAATACAAGCAACGATGATCGCTTCATTGAACTGAATCGCTTGTGGGTTTAAAAAACGATGTACTGATTCCACCAGCATCAACAATGCCACAATCCCCAATGCAATCGCGCTGGTGTAGCCCCCTAACACGCTGACTTTGCCAGTACCGAAAGAGAAACGTTCGCTCTCGGCATGTTTCTTCGCATAACGGTATGCAAATAAGGTGATACCAAACGCTGCGGCGTGCGTCCCCATGTGCCAACCATCGGCAAGCAATGCCATCGAGCCGTAAATAGTACCTGCAACAATTTCGACAACCATGGTAACGACGGTCAATAACAGGACATAGAACGTGCGTTTCTCACCTTGACTGTTATGTGAAGAAAAGTTGTGTTGGTGACGTGTTGGAAAACTCAAAATGGCGTCCTTAGCTTGTGTTTGTGGTTAGATGATCGTTGCAAATAAAAGCCCTTTGATTGACAAGTAATTTGACAATCAAAGTAATAATTTGAAATTTAGTTTGATTATCAAACTTTGTCAACGATGAATTTTGAAACTCTGATTTGCGGGACGAATAGTTGATGGTGAGCGCTAGTTTGTTCCAAAGATTATTGATTCAGTAAAAACGAGGCTTTCCAGGGACAAAAAAGCCCACTCGAGGTGGGCTGATTGAGTCAAACTCAATGATTGTATTTATTTGTTTTGCAATGAAATAATCTCATCATTCACCCAACCTAACAGCTGCTTGGTTGCTTTCGACAAGACTTGGTTCTGCCGAACAATATAACCAAGACTGGTGCTCGAGAAGTTGGTCAATGGTGTCACTTTCGAATGCAGGTGCTGCTTGGTTGATACCGCAAACTCCGGGACAATAGCCACACCAAATCCCGCTTCTGCCCAGTCGATTTGAGCATCGACACTCCCTACTTCCATCACCCTATAATTAGGTAGATTAAGGCTTGGTAAACCTTCATCAATAAAGTCACGCGTTCTCGTATCATGACCTAGTAGAATCAAAGTGAGCTCTGCATCAGAGTCTCGGATATCAAACCCATCGCCAAGCGCACACCAAGAAAGCTCTTGCAGCTTAGTGAAATACAAAGACTCGTTGTGCTGCTCTTTGGCGATAACAAAACCAATATCCGCTTGAGCATTTTTAACTAAATTCGATGCCTGAGATGACGTGGTATTCAAGAGCGTAAGGTCAATACCGGGATACTGCGCTTTGAACTTCTGGAACGGACGAATTAGCAAAAATCGAGAAATGATGTCACTTACGGCAATGGTTAACGTCCCTATTTTAAGGTCGTTAATGGCATTGAGATCGGCCTGACAAATCTGCAGTTCGAGTAGCGTTCTTTGGCTTGTTTCCAATAGCCGTTCACCCGCTTGAGTCAATTGAAAAGGGCTTCTCTCTATCAACTTTATGCGTGTTTGTTGTTCCAGTTGTTTTAGGTGCAAACTCACATTGGGTTGTGTCATGTGCAGTGCATTGGCCGCTTTCCCAAAATGCTTGTACTCCGCAAGCGTCACAAACGTCTTCAACAAATTAATATCGAGCATCATGTCCTCTCTCTCGTGTCACTAATATCATTCCCTAAAAGTAAAGAATGCCCCGTTTGAGATTCCTGATACCTCGTTCCTCGGTTCTGGAATGACGGTTATTTTGAAGTTTCTCTACTAAATATCGTCATTCCCTACAGTGAGAAAGGAAGGTGATAGGGAATCTCGTTTGTAGGTTAAGACTTTAAGGATATATGAAATCCTTATCAAGATAATAAAGATAATTAATTTCTCTTATCCACTTTGTCGGCCTAACATGATTTCTCAATCAGTTAGGAGAAAAATTATGCCATCTATCGTTGTTGTGGGCGCAAACTGGGGTGATGAAGGCAAAGGCCGCATCGTCGATTTTTTAGCAGACCAAGCTTCTGCTAGCATTCGTTTCCAAGGCGGAAACAATGCAGGTCATACTGTGGTAAATGACTTCGGTACATTCAAACTGCACCAACTACCTAGTGGTATTTTTAATCCTAATTGTACGGCGGTTCTTGGCCCTGGCATGGTGATCAGCCCTGCTGCGCTAACTGAAGAGATTGCAGAAGTTCAAGAGGCTGGCATCAAAGTGAAAATGGCGATCTCAGATCGTGCGACACTGTGTCTCCCTTTACATGCTCTTGAAGATACGCTTGAAGAAGAGCGTTTGGGCGATGGCGCTTACGGCTCTACACGTCAAGGCATTGCACCAGCGTACGGCGATCGTGTAATGAAGAAAGGCATTCTTGTCGGTTGGCTGAATCAACCTGAAATTTTAGAGCAGCGTATTCAATTCCTACTTGATTGGAAGATGCCTCAACTGAAGGCTCTATACCCTCAATGTGATTTCACTCAGACAGCTTCTGAAATGACAGAATGGCTACTTGAAGTAACTAAAGCGTGGCGCCCGTTCATCTGCAACGTAACTGAGCCGCTAAAAGCACTACAATCGCAAGACGCAAACCTACTGTTTGAAGCTCAGTTAGGCGCAGGTCGCGACCTTGTCTACGGTGAATACCCTTGGACAACATCTTCGAATGTAACCGCAGCTTATGCTGGCATTGGTAGCGGTTTACCTGCACTTCGTCCTGAACGTGTTATCGCTGTTGCTAAATCATTCAGCTCGTCTGTTGGTACTGGCACGCTAGTAACTGCAATGGAAGAACAAGATAGCTTCCGCGAAAGCTCTAACGAATACGGCGCAACAACAGGCCGCCCACGTGACATGGGTTACTTTGATGCAGTGGCAACTCGCAACGGTGTTGACCTACAAGCTGCAACGGAAATAGCACTGACTAAGATCGATTGCCTGTCTGGTTTGTCTGAACTTAAAATCTGTACCGCTTACTCAGGTGAACATACTGAGAACCCGATTTGGCCACAAACGGCTGAGCTAAAGCCCGTATATGAAGATATGGCTGGCTGGGATGAAGACATCACGGGTTGCCGCACGTTTGAGAGCCTTCCTCAAGCAGCGCAAGATTACGTTACTCGTATCGAAGAGCTGATGGGTGTGCCAATCGTGATGGTATCGGTAGGTCCAGAGCGCGAGCAAATGATCATTCGAGCTTAGTTGAGAAGACTACTACATCTACATCTACCCTATCTGGCAGGGTAGATGTCACTGTTAAAATTTAACCAGTTTGGGCGATAAA